>NZ_JBWYIL010000012.1:0-98009 GCF_056779755.1 Acinetobacter sp. 24-47-66 | reverse complement strand
GAGCTCGACCGACCTCACACCCAAGTTGTCACTTAAATTTAAACAACTTAGGAAAGCTCTATCTTTAAAATCTTTATGCAACAAAGCCATTCTAGTATCTAAATCTTTATCTAGATCACTCATATCAATATTCATATTAATTCTTAAATAATTTTTAAAGTTACTTTTACTTTTAGTATTAAACAGAACTCAATGCAATTTGTAAAACCCACCAACTTTCATTCATAAGTGTTTTCACATAAAAAATTTATTTTTTTGGAAAAACACTGTTCTATTTTTAGCCCTTCACCCCGTTCGTTACGCCTCCCATAATACAAACAACAAAAAGACTCAACACAAGTGAATAACCATGAAAAGCACCATTCTCATTGCACACGCATATGGACAACCCGAAGTCCTCGAATTTACAGACTACACACTCCCACGATTAAACCCTGACATGGCACGCATCCAAGTCAAAGCCGCAGGAATTAACCCCATTGATGCACGTCGCATGACAGGTGAATTCAAACACGCACAACTCCCACAAACCTTTGGAACTGAATTTGCTGGAGTAATCGTAGACGTACCTGAAAACAGTGCATGGAAAGTCGGTGACGAAGTACTGGGTTCTGGTGGAGCATTTACCCATGCAACCGTGATAGACGTTCCCCTCGCCAATTTAGTCGCAAAACCGAAAAATCTAGAATGGTCGATTGCAGGAGCAGCTCAAACTGCGATGACTATTTTAGATGAAACTGGTCCAATGCAAAGTTTATTGGTACACGGTGGGTCAGGCGGTGTAGGTTCAATCACCATTCAATTGGCAGTGAGTCGCGGCATTACAGTTGTGGCAACAGCATCAGCAAAAAACCAAGACTATATCGGCAGTTTAGGGGCGATTCCTGTCGTCTACGGCGAAGGATTGATTGAGCGTCTGAAACAAGTCCATCCAGATCAATTTGATGCTTCGATTGATATGGCAGGTAACGAAGATGCCACTCAAGCCTCATTAGCTACAGTGAAAAATGGCGGATTTATGGGCACGATTGCAGGACGCAAACTCTCATCTGCTAAAATTCAAGCAGTATGGGTTAAATGTAATGTTTCCAATTTAAAACACGTGGTTGAAGGCGTTGTAAATAACAGCTTCAATTGGACAGTCAGTCGTGAATATCCTTTTACAGAAGCACAGCAAGCCTATCGAGACATTTTAGAGGGTCATACGCAAGGTAAAAGCGTACTGTTATTCAAATAGTTTCTATGCGTACAATGTGAAAAGGCAGGATATCATCCTGCCTTTTCTCTAGTTTGAATTATGATGTTGAGTAACGCCACCCTACATTCATCAATCGATAACTTATTTATTTAATTACCATTTATTAAAATAAGAGATTAGCGAGTGATCCCAAGCTTGTTCCAAATATCTGGGGTGAGGAATGTTGTCACCAATTTATTTAAATCAATATAACGCACCACCCCTTTCAGCTGATTATTCACTTCAGGGTTTTTTATGATTTCTTCCCCTGCACTACGACCCAATGCTTGGAAACTTTCACCAACAGCTTGAATACCCTCAGCTTGAATCACCGCTTTAGTCTGTGTTGAACATTGTTCTACGATCACACGTTGCAAGACTTGCGCTAACTTTTGATCCAATGCAGTACGTTGCTCAGCACTGACATTACTAAAGTCTTTTAAATCAGGATGAGTAGACAGTGCTGAATATGTCCACTGTAGTACTGTCGTTTTATCAGCAGCGGTCGTCGACTTGACCAAACAATCACTCAATTGATCTACAGCTGCTCCCGCATTCGAAAATGTCGATACGCCCATGATCAAAGCCGATGCACACAGTGTACGTAAAGCAGTTTTATTCATTTTTAATGTCATCACTTAAACTCAATTTTCATCGTTGTCATTATGTTTTTGTTGTATCACATCCTGAACGCATTTCCCTACAGATACACTGTAAAACAAGTAAGCACATGAAAATTTAGGTAGTAATTTTGCTAAATCACACACATCAATGATCAAATATTGACAATAAAGCTTCAAAACCAGTGGGAATAGACGTCAAATTCAAACTATCAATTTTTTAAATAGTTTTCACCAAAATATATAAATTGGATAAGTAGTTAAAAATCAGTAATGATCTTATTCAGGGCAAAAAACTCGGAATTGAATCATGGAAAGAAGAATTAAGATTGCGCTCATTGGTGGTGGTATTGCTGGATTAGCTTTAATGACCAACCTGGTAAAAAATAAAAAATTTGATGTGCATTTATATGAGTCAGCAGCACAATTTTCAGAAATTGGCGCAGGCATTTCATTTGGTGCCAATGCTGTCAAAGCAATTGAGCTTCTAGGCTTGGGTGAAGAATATCACGCCATTGCGGATACAGTTGCTGCGCCTTATCAAGATATCTGGTTCCAATGGCGTAATGGCTATACCGATGAATACCTATCAGCTTCGATCGCACCTCAAGTCGGTCAATCTTCTGTGCATCGTGCTGATTTTCTAGATGCACTTATTCCATTCGTTCCTTCACAAAATGCACATTTCAATAAACGTGTACAATCTGTTGAAGCTTCAAGCGCTGGTGTTCGTTTAACTTTCCAAGATGGTGAAGTGGTTGAAGCTGATTACGTGATTGGTTGTGATGGTATTCATTCTGTTGTGCGTGATCATGTATTGGCATCGCATCAACTTCCAAAAGTCGATCCTCAATTTTCAGGAACATGGGCTTATCGCGGCATTATCAAGTATTTAGATTTTAAACAGGTTATTGCAGAACTTGGACACGATCCTGAACTTGCAGATGTCCCACAAATGTTATTGGGTAAAGACAAACACATCTTAACTTTCCCTATTCGTAAAGGTGAAGAAATCAATATTGTTGCCTTTAAGTCAGATCGCAAGAATACAACTCTGCCAGAAGGGACTCCTTGGACACGACCAACAACCAAAACTGAAATGCTGGCTGATTTTGCGGATTGGAGTGAGAGCTGTCGCGCATTACTGAACTTAATTGAAAAACCTACCATCTGGGCCCTTCATGAGATTGAGCCACTTAAGACCTATCAGAACAGTGAACACAATGTCATTTTGATTGGTGATGCAGCACATGCGATGTTGCCACACCAAGGAGCTGGTGCTGGTCAAGGTCTTGAAGATGCTTTAATTCTTTCTGCATTATTCAAACATCTGGAACAACACCCTGCGCAAATTTGCACTGAAGATCTTGCACAACTCTCTCATGTCTATGAGCAACTGCGTAAAGAGCGTGCCATTCGTGTACAAAACACGTCACGCGAATCTGGTGAAATTTACGAATTATATTCGCCGCTATATCCAGATTTTGACAGTGTAGGTCAACATTTAGCACACCGTTTTGATTGGTTATGGCAACACGATTTAGAGAAAGACGTTGAACTTGCACAACAACGCTTAGGCCAAGCAATAGAGAAACATCTCGTGGCTGAAGCCATATAAATTAAGCAAAAACATTAACAGGACTGTTATCAACCGATTCATTGACCAGGGAGGTCTCCATGAATACGTTAAATGCAAATGAAATTATTGATCATGCCAAACTCAAAGCCATTCACTGGCGAGTCATCTTACTCAGCGCATTGATTATTATTTTTGATGGCTATGATTTAGTCATTTACGGTGTGGCATTGCCTAAACTGATGCAAGAATGGGCAATCGATCCAATGACGGCGGGCTTCTTAGGAAGTCTTGCCCTCTTTGGCATGATGTTTGGAGCCATCATTTTTGGCAGTATGAGTGACAAACTTGAAAAATATGGTTTTAGTCGAAAAAAACTGATTGCAGTTTGTATTGTCATTTTTAGTGGTTTTACCGTGATGTGTGGCTTAGCGAGCAATCCTCAAGAGTTCGGAATCTATCGCTTTATTGCTGGCTTAGGTCTAGGTGGCGTGATGCCGAACGTTATTACACTAATGACGGAGTATGCGCCTAAACGTTTACGCTCCACCTTAGTGTCATTGATGTTTAGTGGTTACGCTGTCGGCGGAATGTGTTCTGCCATTTTAGGCATGTGGCTAGTACCGCAATTTGGCTGGAAAATCATGTTTATGATTGCAGGTATTCCACTCATTCTATTACCAATCATTTGGAAGTTATTGCCTGAATCCATCGATTATTTGGTTCGTCAAAATAAACATAAAGAAGCTGCTCATATCTTAGAACAAATTGACACAAATCTAAGAATCCCTTCTGATATGCGCATTAGTCTGCATCAAGAAAACCAAGAGTCGTCTAAATCACCAGTGAAAGACTTATTTACTGAAAGTCGTGGTGTAACTACTGTTCTATTCTGGGCAAGTGTCTTTATGGCATTGGTATTGGTATACGCGCTTGGTAACTGGTTACCTAAACTGATGATGGAAGCAGGCTACAACCTCTCAACCAGTTTAGTGTTCCTATTTGCACTCAATATTGGTGGTATGCTGGGTGCAATCTTTGGTGGTTTTTTTGCTGATAAATTCAGTTTACCTAAAGTTCTTTGCACCTTGTTTGTTAGCGGCGCATTTTCCCTATTCTTGTTAAGCTATAACTTACCAACCATGGTGCTTTACTTCTGTGTAGCAATCGCAGGTGCAGCATCGATTGGCGGACAAATTTTATTATTGGCTTATATGTCACAATATTATTCATCTAACATACGTGCGACAGGTCTAGGTATGGCACTTGGCGTAGGTCGTTTAGGCGCGATCTTGGGTCCGATCTTATGTGGATGGTTACTCAGCCTTAATTTGCCGGTGCAATATAATTTCATTGCCTTATCTATCCCTTGTATGATTGCAGTGATCAGTGTGACTGCGATCCATCTGCGCAATAAAAAAATTGCAGGCGCAGCAAACGGCGTTAAAAACGTGGCTTATGAGTAAATGATTCATCAATAACATGTAAGTCATTAAAATAAAAGAGAGAGTTACCTCTCTCTTTTTTTGTTACAGTGGTTATTCGATATAGCGACTGTCTCTAAATATTTACAAGGAATGTAAAGTTGATCGATTTAAGTCTGATTAAAGTTTTTATTATTATTTATCAAACTCAAAATATCAGTCACGCCGCAGAGCGTTTGAATCTCAGCCAACCTTCCGTCACCTATAATTTAAATCGACTGCGGAAAATGCTGAATGATCAGCTTTTTGTACGTGACAAGTTTGGTGTTAAACCCACTAAGCTTGCACAAAGTCTTTATCCAAGTTTTTACGAAGCGATTGTTAAAATTGATATGGCGATTGATTCTGCCAAGCATTTTGACCCGTTAACCTCTTCAAAAGTATTTCGTTTAGGCATTTCTGATTTAGGAGAAATTTGTTTACTTCCCTCGCTGATTGAATATTTAGAACAACATGCTCCCCATATCAAACTTGAAATTGAGGAAATTCACTCAGAAAAAGTAGAGGAATGGCTGGTTGAAGGCTTTTTAGATGTAGCCGTTTTTAATAGCAGTCACACCATTATGCCCAAAATTGAATCTCGAAATTTGTTTGAGGAACGTTATGTCTGTATCGCTAAAAAAGAGCATCCGCGCATACAGCACAAGCTCAGCATGGAAGCGTATTTATCGGAAAAACATGTTGCGATCAAATCGAGTACTGGTCATATTGAAATTGATCAGCGTTTAAAAGAACTCGGTCATTCTCGTCAGATCATGCTTGAAGTCCCCCACTTCAGTGTTTTGCAGAACGTGGTAAAACACTCAGAACTTCTGGTTACACTACCTTCGAGAGCCGCGAAGGTTTATCAGCAGCATACGGATATACAAATTTTTGAACTCCCTTTTGAAGTTCGCCCATTCAATGTCAGTGTTAACTGGTATAACCATAAGGATGACTTAGACGCACGTAAGTGGTTTTGTAAGATTCTAAAAAATATTTTCAGCACGCTCTAAGTTCCCACTCAGACATAAAAAGGCTCGTATATACGAGCCTTTTTTTAATAATTTATATCCATGATGGACACTACTTATCCAAAATAGATTCAAATGCTTTTAGACGTTTACGGATAGAAAGTAGCTCAATAATCGTTTTCCACGAACTCACCAAATATTGGAATGACTCACGAACACGATTGAATACCCCCATAATTTGTTGGATCAATCCCAGTGTCAACAGGCCTGCTGCAATCGCGGGGAATAACACAAATAACATATAGAGATTGTCCAGTTGTCCATACCAACGTGCAAACAAGTTGAAATAGGCATAATGGAAATACAATTTAAAATAGTTAGCACGAATATTCTTAAAAAGTTGTTTTAAGGTTGCAGGTTGCGCACGATTTTCATGGTCTTCGCCGTACACCAACTCTTTACGATATGCCGCTTCCACTTTTTGATTATTAAATTCTAATCCTGGCAGTTTCATACCCACCACCATCAATAAGACAGTACCAAATACCGCCCATCCAATCGCTGCCCATACTAAAGAATATTGCAACTCACCAATAAATGGTAAAACAGGCACTTTCGCAGACAATGCAAATAATAAAGGAAGAAAGGCAATTAACATCAGTACTGCACGTACTAACTCGACCCCTAAATCCTCAACGATCGTTGCAAAACGCATGGTGTCTTCCTGTACACGTTGCGAAGCACCTTCGATATGACGCAATTTCTCCCAATGCTGAACATAGTATTCGTTCATTGCTGTACGCCATCTAAAAATATAGTGACTGGTAAAGAAAGCGCTGATGACCCCTGATGTCACTGAAATACTGGCCAAGCTGATAAAGGTCCATGATTCCGCATAGAGTTTATCCACCTCACCACCACCAGAATTTAAAATCTGTTGAATAGAATCCCAAAATGGTACATACCATGCATTCACAGCAACGCTGACTTGTACCGTTAACCAAATATTAAAAAGGATAAATGCAGAACCCCATACCGACCAACGCTGCCACGGATTGTCTGATTTTATTTTCCAAAACAGTGCAAATAAGGCGGTCGCCACCAAGAACCATAGATAGAACCACAAAAATTGCGGTGACCAAAAACGACTGATATTAATCGCAAGTTCAGCTTCTGCATAACCTTGAGGAAAACCTAAATATTCGCCCCATTGTTTTCCATCCGCAAAAAACCATAAAGCGAGATTAATAAAAAACCATAAGACGACAGAGAGAAAAAACCACTTTGGGTTCGGAAAAAATGACTTAAACATTCAGCGCTTATATCCCTAATTTTGTTTGAATGAATTTTTTGAATAGTAATCCTAATTCTGTTGAGTCGGTGCGTTTTTTAGAAATTTTTTGTTATATCTATTGCACGCTCAGGATTGTTGTAACATAAAAAAGCCCCGCAATGCAGGGCTTTTCATCGACTTTCATTAATCGCGAGTTTTTACATCGTACAATTCAATTTCAAAGATTAGATTAGAATTGGCTGGGATAATATTCCCCATTTTACGCTCACCATAAGCCAAATGTGCAGGCACAATCAGTTTACGCTTACCCCCAACTTTCATTCCAATAATACCTTGATCCCAGCCTTTAATGACACGACCTGTACCAATCACAGTCTCAAAGTAATTACCACGGTCTAATGATGAATCAAACTTCGTACCATCTTCCAACCAACCAGTATAATGAGTGGTAATTAAAGCACCTTTTACAGCCTCTTTACCTTCACCTACCACCAAGTCAATAATTTCTAATTCAGCCGTCATGTGCTTACTCCAAATTTAATCTTTAAAATCTTAGTGGCTTACTGTAATTGAGTCCACTCAATCTCAGCTTGACCTTGATCAGAAATCAATGTCCACTCGCCATCCATCACATTCAATTGCAGTTGCATTGTACGTTCGCACAATGCTTGGATTTGTGTCGTTGTTTGTTCACTGAGTTGCCAGATTTGCACATTTTTCAATGTTTTCAATTTACTGTTGCGCTTATACCATTCATCCACTGATGATCCATAAGTGACCACCGCAACTTCTTTACAACGCGCACTCGCTTTTTTTACTTTATCTTCGTCTGGACTACCCACTTCAATCCACTTTTCCAACTGACCTGTTAAATCTTTCTGCCAAAGTGCTGGCTCATCAGTTTCAAATAAATCTTTAGTAAATTCTAAATGCTCATCTGCAAAACGAGCATATGCCAATACTCGAACCATCAAACGTTCAATCGTTTCCGACGGATGTAGAGCCATCGTTAACTGATAGTCGCCATATTGATGAACATCCATATTGGCTATGTTTAAATCTGCTTTATAAATCGTCGCTTTTAACGCCATAAGGGTATCCTCAAATTTGGTGCTAAGCATACCCGATTCAGCGTACATTGAGAAAATGCTTTTCAATCCGTCTGTATTCTTAGTTGAATAGTCTAACGATTTTATTGATCATCGATTCGCGCCTTAAGAATTGATTGCTCTAAATGCTCCCAATCTTGATTCTGCTGGGTTATCACTTCAATCCGATTATCCATATTCTCTTCGCCTGATTTGTAATTGAATTGATCAGGATTAAAATTGAATGTCATCCAACCTTGGTTAGTATTGAAGATGCCTTTAATACGTACCCAGTGTTTTAGCTCACAAAGGATGTCTAATAATTCATAAAAATCAAACTGCCAACGTTTTGGAAGCTTCCATCCTGCCACAATATACCCTTGAGCCTGTTCTACGTAATGATACGGCAGTTGCTTTACGGCTGGCATTTCCTCATCAGCTTTGAACTGACGTTGAACCTTGAATAAGGGTTTCATTGAACGCTGAATTCCTACATAAGGATAATCAATTTGTTCTAAGCGAATATTGCCTTGATCAGCTTCAAGCCAATGTGGAATATAAGCTAAATATTGTTGTTTTAAATCAGCCAATTGTTTTCGATCCATGTCATTCATGTCTGTAGCATGGGACACAACCACGACTTGAGCCGCTTTTAACTGATCTTGATATAAGCTTTGCTTCATCCAATCTGAGTCATGTAAACGAGATCCATCAATCACTGTTACTACAGAACGCATCTCAACTAGATATTGCCAATGTGGTTCAGTCAACTGTTCAACCAACTGTGCAGGATGACCCAATCCTGTCGGCTCTATAAATAGTCGATCTGGTTGGGATTCTTGTAATAACCGAGACAATGCAATTTGCATTGGCAATTGACTTGTACAACACAGACATCCACCCAATAGCTCTTTGATTTCATAGCCATCGTCATTTGGCAATAACTGTTGATCAACGCCAATTTGACCAAACTCATTCATCAATACAGCCCATCGCTCATTTTTAGGTTTAAATTTGAGAAGTTGTTGTAAAAGCGTGGTTTTCCCTGCACCTAAAAAACCTGTAATGATATGTGTAGGCACTGACTGAGTTGCAAGTACTTTCAAAATGGATCTCTGAATTTGAAGAGGTGTACGGATTCTTGTCGGAATTTATCTAAAAAACAAGTCTAGGATAATTTTCCTCATAATTTATATGAATGCATGAATTCAAAAGACTAAATGATTGGAATTAAATAGGATAAGTGAACTGTTGAATCAAAATTGAAAATATGTAAATCTATTTCACAGATCATTACTCTGAATTTAATTCAAAACTTCAATTTTGATTTTCTAATCGAACCTTTTCAAATGTAAAACTAAGTAAAAAAATTGCTGTTTTTTTCTTCACCATGACATATTTTTTGACAACTTTATGAGGCATATTGACTCTCATTGAGACAAAAAAACTACATTAAACCTTGGTTTGTTAGTCGTGCGTTAACTATCGTGTTTCACTTTGTTGCATTGATTGCCCAATTGAGCTTCTGGACTTAGGATGAATTTCGTTGACTCGCTAACCGTATTAGAGGCGATTCAGCTTTTAACATTTTACGCGATGATCTAGATTTAATTTCATATTCGCTTCTCTCCTCGGAAAGCTTATGAGATTAAATTCTAATTTATTTTATTGAATAAGGATGCCACTCATGAATTTAGTTAAAACTTTATTAGCAACTACACTTGCCTTCACAGCTTTCTCAACATTTGCTGCAACAGAAGCAAAAGATGAAAAAAAACAGGAAGTGTTGATTTCTTCTCAAGAACAACCAGTGAATGCTGAAACTACTGCTGCTGGTCAACCAACAGCTGCTCAACCGGGTACAGAGGTTGCAGCTGAAGAAGGTACTGAAGCTCCTGTAGCTCAACCTGCTCAGTAATTAATCAAAAATAAATTGACTGAATTTTAGACCAAGTCTTCCCCCGATGGCTTGATCTGATTAAAAGTAGAGCTTTGCTACAGCTCTACTTTTTTATGCCTGTTTTTTTGAATAATTCTCTATAAATTACGATAAACACATATACATAATTATTATGAAACGATATAAATGACAAATAAATCACATATTTTAACCAAAAAGCCAATTTAATTCTAAGCACATGACATGAAAATGAAGAAATTTCTTGGGATAGCTATACTCAGCCTATGGCTGGTTGCATGTTCCAAACCTTTACCAGAGGATAAACTGGATTATGTAGGACATTGGATTAGCGCGGACAGTCGTGTTCAATTGAATATTACTGCTAATGGTCGTATAGAATATAGTAACAATCAGCTCAGTAAAAAACCGCCGTTTCAGCTCCAATTAAACAGTTTTCAGATACTGGATTTGAAACAGGTTTAGGTCCTATCAACACGAAATTTATTGTCACTCGTCAACCCTACAAGGATGCACAAGGCAACTGGTACATGATTGTCGATGGACATACCCTCGCCAAGCTACAAAATCCATAAAAAAGACTTCACCATGTGAAGTCTTTTTTCTTAAACCGATTTCTTATATATGCTGCAAGAAGGATGATGATTTTCATTCAAACGAGCAATTTTACGATGCTCAGCAGCTTCAAAACGACAACGTTTCCAGTCATTATCTAGGTTTAGCGGTGGAATTTGTTTTGGTTTCCCATGTTCATCCACAGCGACCATTGTGAAATAACAACTATTGGTATGTCGTACCGTACGTTTTTGAATATTTTGTGCTTCAACGCGGATCCCAATTTCCATTGAGGTACGCCCCACATGATTCACACTGGCTAAAAAAGTCACCAACTCACCCACGTGGATTGGTTCTTTAAAGTTCACTTTATCAACAGATAAAGTTACCACATAAGAACCTGAATATCGACTTGCACACGCATAAGCAACTTGGTCAAGCAGCTTTAAAATTGTTCCACCATGTACATTACCTGAGAAATTCGCCATATCCGGCGTCATTAATACAGACATCGTTAATTCAGACTGATCATCTGCAAGCGGTAACGCTTGGTTAAATTCGGACATAAATATTAGAACTCAATCATGACAGGAGATTTAATACACTATTATAACTTTTTTCTTGATTATAAAATGTTTAATTCAGAAACAAACTCCAATAATTTCAAGGCTTGATAGCTTAAAAGTATCAGAGGAAATCGTTCACTCTCAGAAGCTATGATAAATTTGCTTAAAATTTATTCATCTTTGACTAAACGAAGCATCTCAGCAGAAATATTATCGTATTTTAACTTTAACGATGCTTGATTCTTGACTTGAATTTCATAGGTTTCATCATAGTTAATTCGTATTATTTCGAATGTAATATCTGAATTTGACGCTAAATAAACAATTTGACCAACTTGAAAAACTGACACACTACACCTTAATTTATATTTCATCTTTTTAAGGGTTAGATAAAGTACTAACCCTCGTTTTTATCACCCCAATATACCAATCATTCAATTTATAACTATGATTTTACTTATTTTTTATATATATTTTATGAGACAATTAAGATCTGATTTAATTTAGCAATTTAAACAAACAGCTCTTTTACTATCATCATGGGCAGGATACTGATGAGCATCATATTGTCCTATCGTCCGATGACGTATCTGATCCAATAAACTAACCTTATTCAATGCTGCAGTCATACCTGCTTGAATCGTATTTTCACGACCCTTAACATCAAAGATATGTGCTTTTTCTCTTAGATCTGGCTGTATCACAATATCTGCATTTTTTAGCTCGTTATACGCGATCTTATTTTGCATAATATTTATATTTTGATTAAACATCCCCCACACATTCGAGGTTTCCGTGTGCTCTGGCTGGGCCAAAATATCAACAGCAATGACAATATCTGCCCCTAATTCTCTCGCCACATTGACTGGTACAGGGCTCACTAAACCGCCATCAACATAATCCTTATCAGCAATTTTTACGGGAATAAACATACTTGGAATAGAGATAGAAGCTCTCACTGCTTGCCCAGTATTACCATAGTTAAATACTGTTAAATTTCCATTTTTTAACTCTGTTGCCACCACATACATTGGAATAGGAAGCTGTTCTAAGGGCATAAAGTCCACTTGTTTATTGACATAGTTCTCAACCTTAGCGCCATCAAAAAATCCTTGAATACCAATGTTAAAATCACGTACATCATTGACTTGCATATTTAATGCAACTTCACGTAACGATTTTGATGATTTTCCACTGGCATATATTGACCCGACTATACTCCCTGCGCTGGTACCAACAATAAAATCAGGCTTGATTCCACGTTGCTCTAAAACTTCAATGACACCAATATGCGCATAGCCTCGCGCTCCCCCACTACCAAGCACCAATGCAATACTCGGAGCATCAGTTTTCTTATGCTTATTTTTAATGATATGAGATGAAGCATCCACCAAAGGAGTAGACACTGATTTTGAAAGCTGAGCTTTGGTTACAACCTGTTGACAGCCTTGTAAGCCCATCAAAGATAAGAGGGAAATCAGGAGTACAAACTTCTTCATTGCGTCAGAAATTAAAAATCAAAACTGAATGAAAGCATATCATTGACAAGTCGTCTGTATGAATTTTTTATGACAAAAAGCCCCAGATGCGGGGCTTTTTGTACATGACATTTTATTAAGAAGATTTTATGTTAAGCAAAGAATTTTAAAATCATCTGAATTACAGTTGCATTAATTAAGTCAACAAAAAATGCGCCACATAAAGGTACAATGAGGAATGCTTTATGTGAAGGACCATACATATTTGTAATCGCCTGCATGTTTGCAACAGCTGTTGGTGTTGCTCCCATACCGAAACCACAGTGACCTGCTGCAAGAACTGCTGCATCGTAGTTTTTACCCATCACACGGAAAGTGACAAATGCTGCGTACAATGCCATAGTTAAGGTTTGAGCTGTTAAGATCACAACCAATGGGCCTGCAAGATCAGCCAATTGCCACAACTTAAGTGAAAGAAGTGCCATTGCTAGGTATAACGATAAAGAGGCATTACCAAATACATCAATTGCACGATCGAAGATTTCCACTTTCATGAGACCTTCGAGGATGTTACGCAGGATAACACCACCACCTAATGCCCAAACGAAAGTTGGAAGCTCAAACCAAGTGCCTTTACTATAACCTGTCATAAATTCAGCAAATGCCAAACACGCAGCAAATAAACCTAATGTGGTAATCGCATTATCCGCAGTGATTAAACGAACTTGATTACGGTTTTCAAAAGGCACAAACTCGCCTTGATCATTCGGATTTGCAATTGCATTCGCATCACGTGTGTCTTTTTCAACCGAATTCGTCACTGGTGATGAAAGCTGGTGCTTATTAATCAATAATTTCGCTAATGGACCACCAATCAAACCACCAATAATCAAACCAAATGTCGCACTTGCCATACCCAGTGCTAAAGCACCTTGAATACCATGCTCGACTTCTAAAATCTCACCCCATGCACCAGCAGTACCATGACCACCCGTTAAGGTAATAGAACCTGCAATTAAACCAATAAGTGGATCAATACCAAGTAACGTTGCAAGGCTCATACCGACAAAGTTTTGTACGATAATAAATGATGCGACACAGATCAGGAAGATCACCAGTCCCATACCACCTTCTTTGAGTTTGGCGAAGTTTGCACTTAAACCGATAGAAGCAAAGAACACCAGCATAAAACTGGTTTGCAATTCACTACTCGTGGTGATGCTGTATCCCCACAAATTGTGAACAATTAACGAAACTATGGCAGCAACCAAACCACCAGCTACAGGCTCTGGGATATTATATTTTTTTAAGAAGTCGATTTTGTTGACAAGAAAACGGCCAAGTAATAAAACTATTACTGCAGCAATTAACGTGTAAAAAGCGTTAAAAGTAAATTCCATCATTAATTCTCAGCAAATACAGATGACTGTTAATTCATATTATGCTTGTTTTTTAATCAATAAGATTTATTTCGAATCTCACATCCAAAAATAAACATATCCTTATTCAATATTGATTATCTAAAGGAATAGATAAATTTTTTAATTGAGTAACAATATATTAATTCCTCGATTTCATTGGATTCAATCTTGTTAATAAAAAACATACACTTTTCAAAATAAATCAGTTGCTCAAAACGCACTCTATTCTTAGACATACGTTTGGCTAGATACAATTGATTTATGGCTCAAACAAACACTTAAATATGTTTTAGTGAACTTAAAATGATTAAGAAATTCCTGATGATCAGGACTGCTCACTGTTTAAGCCGAACATTATGCACTTTTTTTTATAATTCGCATTACTTTTGTTTATTCAATCAGCAAAATTCAGACATTCTTTAGTCTGAACTGATGAATGACAAGTGAATAAAAAAACCGAGACTACGCTCGGTTTTTTTATAAATCATGCTTAGAAGCTGTATTTCGCCATTAGGCCTACACGGTCATCATTAAAGCTCTGACCAGCGAAAGTCTCACGCTTACCATTGATATATTCAACACCTAGATCAACAGGCTTCACAGGTGTGTAAATGAAGTTAATCCATGCTTGTTGAACAGTTTCATTTGCACTTGGGTTCGCTTTAGCATATCCCGTGCTGTCATCAGCATAATGTGCGCCATAAGCCAGTGTTGAACGTAACTGAGGTGAGAATTTATATGTAGCACCTACTTGCGTAGCAATAAATTCATTTTGATGAATATTGTTATTTAGGTCTACAACGTATGCTGTATTAGATCCATACAAATAGTTGCTGTTCCCTTTTACATAAGACACGTCAGCAGATACTTTGAGTGGTTCGCTAATTTGATAATTTGTACCGATCGCTACACCAAAACCAGTCTTATCATCACCAGCTTTATCAGACTTATAATTTTCAATTAATGCACGAGCTGAAGCATTACCTTTTCCATCTGCATAAGCTTGCGTAACTTTAGCAGTCAAAGTTGGTAGGCGGTATTTAACATCTGATGAATTAAGTGTAGGTTTTAGACTGATATCATAATCAGGTGCAGGACCTTTAACTTCTACCAAATCAATCTGGTTTGCAGAGCTATTACCTTCTTCTAATGCTACAAACAACTGAGTCTTAGGCGCTAATTTATGAGACCAACGTACTTGCGGTAAACGGTTTGTTCCGCCACCAATGTTGGTACCAAAATCGATCATTTCTGGGGCATGATTGGACAAGAAGTTTGAAGTAGTTTGACCGAATAACCAATTATTCAGTGTTAAATACGCATGACGAATACGTAATGCTTCATTTGAGCCTGCAAAGTCCACTTCTACTTTACCACCAACATCAGCCCCTTCTACTTTAGATTTGAAATCTAAACCAAGACGTGTTGTTTTTGCAGTTGCACGTAATTTATCTTCAACTAACGGATTATTACTCGTTCCAACGCTGTTTACAGCATTAAAGTCATTGTCAGCACCTTCAATGATATAGTTCGCATCCCCACGTACAAAACCATATAGATTCACTTCAGCACCTGCTTTAGTTTTCAAGTTTGTAGGCGCTGCTGCTACTGGTTGAGCTTTAACTTCAGCCAATTGTACTTGCTGCTGTTGTTGTACTTGATGTTGCTGTTGAATTAAAGCTTTTAACGCTTCAACTTCTTGGCGTAATTTTTGAATTTCATCTTTTTCAGTCGCTGCTTGTGCAGTAGAAACTGCTAAAGTTGCAACTGCGATTGCTAAACTTTTCTTTAAAAATGTTTGATGTTTTGATTGACTCATTAAAAATCTCCAATTATTTCATCTTACATCCGTGCATATATGCTTGGTCAACCTGCTGAATCCCAATCACAACGTTTGATTAATTTAAAATAATCAACGATGCACTAAACTGCTTTTTTTAAAATTTGATGAATTGATTAAAATAAATACGTAACATAATGTGTATTCGTTGTAACTTAATCTAGCAACTTATGTTTCATAATTAAATGTTTTTTATTGTCAAAACCAATTTTCTCAATCACAATTTCTGATGATGAATTGAAAAAAGTTTATATCTGTATAATTTATAAAATCTTTATTTAAAAGCATATTCAAAATTATACCTTAGTCGTAGAGACATCATGGATCATCCAAAATTATTCAAATAGGAGTTGCAATGTCCACAGAACATACTCAAGCCGTTGATGAAGTGATCACTGGCCGCCAATCTATACGTGCCTTTTTAGATCACCCCGTAGACACAAAACTTATCCAAGAAATCTTAGAAGTCGCATCAAGAGCACCTTCTGGCACAAATACTCAACCCTGGAAAGTCTATGTGGTGACAGGCGCACGTCGTCAACGTTTAATTGATCAAGTTTGTCATGCACAAATGCAACTTTATCAAAACCCTAAACTTGCTCAACAATACAACGAGACTTTTGCTTATTATCCAGAAACATGGATTTCCCCGTATATCGATCGTCGTCGTGAAAATGGTTGGGGACTTTATGGATTGCTGGGCATTCAAAAAGGTGAAAAGGATAAGATGGCTGCACAACATCTTAGAAACTATCAATTATTTGATGCACCTGTTGGCATTTTCTTTACCGTGGATAAAGCCATGGGCATTGGCTCTAAAATGGATATTTCCATGATGATTCAAAATGTTATGCTAGCAGCAAAAGCACGTGGTTTAGACACATGCCCTCAAGCGGCCTGGAATCATTTTCATCAAATCGTCACTGATGTTCTTGAAGTTCCTGCCAACGAAGAGCTCGTTTGTGGGATGGCTTTAGGCTATGCCGACACCGATGCGCTTGTAAATACGTTTAGAACACCTCGAGTTCCAGTTGAAGAGTTTGCTGTTTTCTTGGAAGACTGATTTTTAAGGATTAAAACACTCATCCAGTTTGAGTGGTTTAATAAAGACAAACAGTCAATTTCAAGCATATAATCCCAATTTAAATTAGATGAATATTCAACTATTATTCATCTATCCCTATCCTCTATTTATAAAGGGTTCTGGTTTGAACAAATGGCTGATTCAGCTTAAAAAAGCAACCTATAATACCTCATTCATGTATAACCTGCGGATGATCGTCGCTTTCGCAGGTACCGCGTTTATTCCCTATCTGTTAGATCAGCAATTAATGACGATCCCATTAACATTAGGGGTTGTTGCTGCTGGGCTGAGCGACATCGATGATCGCTTCTCAGTACGTATTATGAATCTGATTTATACCTATATTGGTTTCTTTATTGCGGCAGCTTCTGTTCAACTGTTATTCCCATATCCTGTGCTTTTTGCTTCAGGCCTGATCATCTCTTGTATTGGTCTCATTTTACTAGGCTCATTAGGCAGACGTTATGCCACCATCTCATATGGTTGCTTAGTAATTTCTGTATATGCCATGCTAGGTGTTGATATTTTTGACGAATGGTACATGCAACCTAGTCTTTTGGTGATTGGTGCCATTTGGTATGGGATCTTGTCTACGCTTAGTTTCTTGCTTTTTCCAGCTCGACAAGTTCAAGATCAGCTCTCGAAAAGCTATTCTTCACTCGGTGATTTCCTTTTTGCTAAATCCAATCTCTTTGATGTGGATATGACAGCGAATAGCTACCAAAAAAGTATGATCAGCTTGTCATTGGAAAATGGGAAATTAGTAGGTATCTTCAATGATATGAAAACCACACTCCTTACCCGACTAAAAGGAGACCGTGGTCAAAGTGATACCCGTCGCAGCTTACAATATTATTTTATTGCACAGGATATTCACGAGCGCGCTGACTCAGCGCATATTGATTACCAACAATTAACCAAAGCCTTTGAACATAGTGATATTTTATTTCGCTTCCAACGCATTTTGACACTGCAAGCAAAAGCCTGTAAAGATTTAAGCGAAAGCATCCTAAATCGTACAACTTACCAGCATAATCCACGTTTTGAACATGCATTTAGTAATCTCAGAAAGTCATTAGAAAAAATCCGTGATGAACAAAAACATGATCTTATCTGGGTCAATGCTCTTTTTGCCTTACTCCAGAACTTAAAAGCCATCGATGCTCAATTACGAAACCTTGAAACTGAACGGCATATTAAATTTGATCGCACTAAACATTTAGAAAACCAACTTAAAGATGACGATCTAAAAGGTTGGGAAGATATCGTTTCTCGTATCAAACAAAATTTAACACCTGAATCCGTTCTCTTTCGACATGCGATTCGTGTTTCCATCGTACTTTTCATCGGATATGTTTTTGTTCAAGTCACCAATATCGAATACGGTTATTGGGTACTGTTAACAGCCCTATTTGTTAGTCAACCAAACTTCAACGCCACAAAACGTCGACTCAGACTCAGGATCATGGGAACACTCGGTGGCATTATTCTTGGTTTTGCAATTCTGTATTTCGTTCCTTCTGTCGAAGGTCAACTCTTATTATTAATTGTGAGTGGCGTCCTATTTTTTGAATTACGCAGTAAGCAATATGCGCAAGCCACTGCCTTTATTACGATCTTAGCCTTAATTAATTTCAATTTGGACGGTTTAGGTTTCCAAGCGGCATTTCCTCGAATGTTAGATACTTTAATTGGCTGTGCATTGGCATGGTTTGGGGTGAGCTTTATTTTTCCAGATTGGAAATTCAGACGACTCCCTCATTCAATCAGACGTTCACTTGAAGCTCAATGCCAGTATCTTACTGAAGTCGTACAACAGTATCATCATGGACGTAATAACAGTTTGAACTACCGCGTAGTCCGCCGCACTGCACATAATCGTGATGCTGATGTTGCATCACTCATATCGACATTAGCAACAGAACCTGATTTTGATCCAACACAAAAAGCTTTAGCATTTGAGTTCCTCTGTCTCAATCATACATTTATCAGCTATATTGCTGCGCTAGGTGCACACCGTGAAAAAATTCAAGATCAGTCAACATTAGAGCTACTTCAGCAAGCGTTAAATGATATCCAAGGTGCTTTTTTACGAGATGAAGTGCCTGAGCTAAATCTGACAAATTTGGAGTCCGCGATTCGTGAACGTTTGAATAAAGATGATCAGGATTCACATAAATCATTGATTGTTTTACAGCAACTTTCTTTAATGCTTGGTGTATTAAGACGATTAAGTACCTTAAAACAAAGTTTAAGTCATGAACATGATACTCAATCCAGCGCATTGGCATCACTGTAAATGTTGAATTTTCAAGGCAGTAAATTAGTACAATATACTCCCTGATTGTATTAATTTAATGCTAAACTCTGCTCAGATATACACATTTTGTTAACGAAACTATGACTGCAAAAAACTTATACGCCTATACTTTACAACCCGTTCCTTACGAGGTTACTGAAGCTGAACAACGCCATGCGCAACTCGCAATCTGGCGCAGCACAAATAAAATTGGAACTAAAGCTTGGGCTATTATGGGTGCAATTACTGCGCTTGCAATTTTGGGTCTAATTTTTATTAAAAATTACTCTACTGTATTTTGCTGGGTGGCTTTAGTCTGTGTGCTGACATACTTTTTAGTACGAAAGTTTGGACTAGAATGGTACGCTAAACGCAAAATGAATGAGTTTCCAGTACAAGAAATTACTGGAATTAAATTAGGTGTTCAGCCTCATGGTATCGTGATGCGTCAAAAAATGGGACTACAAGAAGGTGTAGGTTCAATTGGTTGGAAAGATATCTATGAGTGGTATAACACGCCAGATTTCATTTTGGTGAACTTTAAAGTTAAAGGTCAGCAAGGTGCTTATATCCTGCCAAAACGAATGAACAGCAAAAATTTCTCTTTCGAGACCATCCGTAAACATCTTAAAGAAAGCGTTGGTGAGCCAAAATCACTGTAAATACGGCTTTATATTAAAACCTCCAACTTTGGAGGTTTTTTTATCACAATTTTTTATATGAGAATGAGAATAAATATTATCTTCAAATACATTCCACTTTTTTTGAGTTAGGTTATAATCGCACCATTCAAAAATTCCAATTCACTCAGACCCTTATGTTCAAGAAAATATTTTTCCAGTTACACTGGTTTTTCGGAATAACAGCAGGCCTTATTTTGGCACTTATGGGTGTCACTGGGGCAATATATTCTTATGAGCAGCAAATTATCAAGCTGATCAATCAGGAAAGTTATACAGTTGTTGCTGAACAACGCCCAAAATTAACGCCAGCTGAAATTTATCAACATTTCCAGCAGGAGCATCCTGATCTTAAAATCAATAGCATTACAATTGCTGCTCAACCTACTGACTCATCGAGTATCAATGTTGCGAAGGAAGGTGAACGTCGTGGTTTGACCATGATGATCAATCCCTACAGTGCTGAATTACTTCCTGAAATTAAAGGTCGAAAATTCTTTGCATTCGTACAACAACTTCATCGTAACTTGACAGTCGGACCAGTTGGAAAACAAATTACCGGTGCATGTACACTGATTCTTATTTTCTTTGTCCTCAGTGGCTTATATCTACGTTGGCCGAAAAAACACAGTTTCAAACAATGGTTTTCAGTTAAACCCAAATTAAAAGGTCGAAACTTTATTTGGGATTTACACGCAGTCGTTGGAACATGGGTGGCCATTTTCTATCTCATGTTGGCTTGTACAGGTTTATATTGGTCATATGATTGGTGGCGCAACGGCATGTTTAAAGTGCTTGGTGTTGAGCGCCCGCAACCCCAAATGCAAGCGGGTGGTCCTGGTTCAAATGCTGGCCCAAACGCTCATCGTGAAGGACGTGAAGGACGTGAAGGACGTGAAGGACGTGAAGAGCGTAAATCACTCCAAACAGAACAGATTCAATTTGCGCTCAACCAATCTTGGTCTACATTTAATCAACAGTTTAAAAATCAATTTTCTTCCGTAACCTTCACCATTCCTAAACGTGCAAACGGTGAATTAGAACTGAGTTTCGTTGATCCTGTTCCGCAACATGAACGCGCTCGTAACAAAGCGACTTTCGACTTAAATACGAATCAATTGAAAGATGTTGAATTGTACGAAGACAAAAAGCTCAATGAAAAAATCATGAGCAGCATGTTACCTGTACACCGTGGCAGCTTCTTTGGTCCTATTTACCAGTTCTTCGCGATGTTTGCTGCACTCGCTATGCCGTTATTCTTTGTGACGGGTTGGATGCTCTATCTCAAACGCCGCAAGCAAAAACAATTGACCCGTGAAGCGAAGCAAAATTTAGCAGTGGTTGATGTTGATCCAAATGCAAAACCTTGGCTCATCGCTTATGCAAGTCAAACTGGTGTATCCGAGCAATTGGCTTGGCGTACAGCTTCAATTCTGCAATCAGCACGCCAACCCGTCACTGTTAAATCAGTGCAAAGCCTGACCACTAATGAGCTACAAACAGCATCTCAAATTCTGGTAGTCGCGAGTACTTACGGTACAGGTGAAGCTCCAGACTTAGCTGCAAGCTTTGAAAAGAAATTGATGTCTCATCCACTGAATCTAAGTCATGCTCAATTCGCAGTTATGGCACTTGGTTCAAGTGAATATCCTGACACTTATTGTAGTTTTGGTCATCGTATTTATGAATGGTTCAATGCATCTGGTGCAACTCCCCTCTTTAATGTGATTGAAGTAGACAATGCCAATAACCAAGATATTCAAAATTGGACAGATGCACTCGCGCAAGCTGCTCAATTGGAATTAGCAACACTATCTATTGATAAAGTCTTTGATCAATGGAAACTGCAAAAACGCACACTGCTCAATCCAAACAGTTTGGGTCAACCTGCTTATAATTTAGAGCTTGAGTCTGATCACGACGCGATCTGGCAAGCTGGAGATATTGCAGAAATTCAACCCGGCAATAGCATTGAACGTATTCAAGCATTTTTACAACAACACAACTTAGATGAGGCTTTAGTTCTTACAGCTACAGGCCAAACCTTAGTTGAAAGCCTGTGGAATAAAAATTTAAATAGTGAGATTCAGCCATTTAATACAGCTGAAGAACTCGTTGAGCAGCTTGAAAATTTACCTACTCGTGAATATTCGATTGCTAGTATTCCGACTCAAGGCATGATGCGATTGGTGGTACGTCAACAACGTGATGAACAGCAGCAACTCGGCTTAGGCTCAGGCTGGTTAACACATCATGTTGCGGTTGGTGCTCAGGTACAACTTCGTATTCGAACCAATGAATCATTCCATTTAATTGATGATAATCGACCGATTATCTGTATCGGTAACGGGACAGGGATCGCAGGGCTAATGAGCTTGATTTCAGCTCGCGTACGCTTGGACTACACTGACACCTGGCTCATCTTCGGTGAACGCCAACGCGAACATGATTTCTTTTATAAAGAAACAATCGAAGCTTGGCAAAATACAGCGATGTTAAAGCGTATTGATCTTGCGTTCTCTCGAGACCAACCAGAAAAAGTCTATGTACACCATATTCTGCGTCAAAATGCGGATGAAGTCGTTAAATGGATTCATCAAGGTGCTGTCATCTATGTGTGCGGCAGTATCAATGGTATGGCAAGCGATGTTGATCTAGCCTTAATTGAAATCTTAGGTGAAACTACTGTAGATGAATTAAGACAAGCTGGTCGCTACCGTAGAGACGTTTACTAACACGGTTATTATGATCCGAACCGAGCACGATTTTTACTTAATCTGCTCGGTTTTTTTATGCGATATACTTTTTCTCATTTCCTACTAGTGATGACATCGAATGTATACAAGGATTTTAAAATTTTTCGCTTGGTTAATAGCATTGATACTATTAATCGATGGAATCATTTTAATCAGTCAAAATAAAATTCATTTGGGTACTGTACTTCCAGCATTTATTGGCATAGTGATCATTGTATGTCTACTTTTTAATAGGAAAATCCAACACTACCGTTTGAATCACTCTAACTTTAACTTGTTTTGGAAAATGGGATGGACAATTTTTTCCATCTGGTTAATCAGTTTGGCTATTTTTTTTAATTTTTTAGCCAAATCGAATCATTCCCCTGTCATGAATACACCACCTGATGCGATTATTATTTTGGGTAGTGGTTTAATCAATAACCAACCCTCCCCAACGCTTCAGGCTCGATTAGACCAAGGTGCAACGATCGCCGCTCAATATTCCAGTAGTTCTATTATTGTAACTGGCGGTTTAGGTTTTGATCAGAAAATTACTGAAGCTGCAGTGATGAAAGCATATTTGATCGACAAGTATCGTATTCACCCACAGCGTATATTTGAAGAAAGTCAAAGCACCAGCACCGAACTCAATCTAAAAAACAGTGTTCCGCTGCTAAACAGAATAGGCTTAAACCAAGATAGTCATATTGTGGTTGTCACCAGTGATTTTCATACCCCACGTGCTGCAGCCATTGCCCGATTTCAAGGTTATACCCAAATCACATCAGTCAGTGCTGAAACTCCTTTAACTACACGATATAACGCATGGCTTAGAGAATATTTTGCTTATATTAGTGGCTGGATCTTAAAAGAATACTAAATTTTTTATTTATCATGTATTCGGATTTTTCGAGGAGAAGGAACCCCTTCTCTATTTAATTTTTCAGGTTGATCGATCGATAACTGGTATAGATAAGCTTTTAGGTCAATTAGAAATTGTCGCCCCGATACCAAAACATTTTGACCTTCTGGCATCAAGTTCAGTGACAAATGAGTATTGTGTTGTCGAATATAAGGAACAACTTGTTCAATAAATGGTATCAGTTGGATTTCCTCCACATGATATTTTTCCCACTTATCACGAACCAATAATTGTGCCATTCCTCTACTTTGCCAAACAGCAAGCGTGCGCTGACCAGATGGAGTTGAGCACAATGCCCAACCATCATTATATAAACTATAAACTTTAGCCTGAGCGACAATTGTTTCCATAAATTGTTGGTATTGTTCTTTTGGAGAGACAACTGTAGAGGCAATAGAGGTACTTGAAGGCTTACGCTGGTATGGATTTCTCATAATTCTATTATAAACATGAATTCATCATATTTTATATAAATTATAGAAACTTAAAAGACTTTTCATAGAAAGAATATGGTGGGCGCTGACGGGATCGAACCGCCGACATTCTGCTTGTAAGGCAGACGCTCTACCAACTGAGCTAAGCGCCCTTGAGGAATAAAAATAGCACCGCTATTTTTAAGATGCAAGAAAGAAATCTTGCTGATTTAAACCATTATATCTAGACAAGGGATCTAGAAAATGGCGCAGCGGACGGGACTCGAACCCGCGACCCTCGGCGTGACAGGCCGATATTCTAACCAACTGAACTACCGCTGCAACGGCAACTGCTTACGCAATTAGGGTCATATAAGCTTTTCAGCATGAATATGGTGGGCGCTGACGGGATCGAACCGCCGACATTCTGCTTGTAAGGCAGACGCTCTACCAACTGAGCTAAGCGCCCTTATTAGGCTTTGATTTTTAGGATGGCGCAGCGGACGGGACTCGAACCCGCGACCCTCGGCGTGACAGGCCGATATTCTAACCAACTGAACTACCGCTGCATCACAAAAAATCTGGTGGGCGCTGACGGGATCGAACCGCCGACATTCTGCTTGTAAGGCAGACGCTCTACCAACTGAGCTAAGCGCCCTTAATAAGGTCATTACATAAAATGGCGCAGCGGACGGGACTCGAACCCGCGACCCTCGGCGTGACAGGCCGATATTCTAACCAACTGAACTACCGCTGCACTTATGTAATATCTCTATTAAAGTACAAACAATCTATTAAGCTTAAAGTGGCGCAGCGGACGGGACTCGAACCCGCGACCCTCGGCGTGACAGGCCGATATTCTAACCAACTGAACTACCGCTGCACTAAAACTTAACGTAAAGGCTTGGTGGGCGCTGACGGGATCGAACCGCCGACATTCTGCTTGTAAGGCAGACGCTCTACCAACTGAGCTAAGCGCCCTTTACGACTTCATCGTTTGTGTGGTGCATTATAGAGAATCCTCAGATACTGTCAAACGCTTTTCTACAGGTTTCTCAGTTTTTCAGTTTGAATGATTAAAAAATAGATCATTTCTCTTAAAAAATCGCTTTTTTGTCTATTATTTGCCTGATTAGAGATATGTTTTTATTTTTATTCAAAGTTTTTATCACAAAACATTTTACGATTCTGATTTAAATTTGATCCAATTCGATCTCTTGTTCTGAAATATAGACTAAAGCACCTTCGTCCAATGTATCAAATAGCTCAATGACATCTGCACTGTGCATTCGAATACATCCATGTGATTTAGGAATGCCTAAAGGTTCTGACTCTGGCGTACCATGAATATAGATATATCGATTATAGGTATCACAACCCTCCCCTTGATTAAAACCAGATTCTAAACCTGCTAACCAAAGAATTCGCGTTAGAATCCAGTCACGTTCTGGAAATTGCTTGCCAAGTTCCACATCATAGATCTCCCCAGTCCAAATACGTGCTTTAAATACAGCATTGATTGGGTGGTCATCGCCAATTTTTTGTTCAATACGATGCCATCCTCTTGGGGTTTTACCTGAATTTTCCTGTTCACCTATACCGTTCAATCCAGTAGACACCAAATAGCTTTTTTTCATACGTGGGACATATAGAACTTGTTTCGCCATATCAATCAGGATATCCGCCTGACTTAGGGTATAACTTTCAAGATTTGGGTTCATACAAAACTCAGCGTTAAATTATTTTTAATCATTTATTTAAACAATATTTTTTGATTCAGGTCTTAACCACAACCAAATCGCGACAATTAGCATGGTGAGATTCGTAAAAATTTTTACTAAATCAGGAGCATTGGTATAAAGCATAAGAATACCGCTGATCAACATCATCATCGAAGCGAGCCATTTTGCTTTGCGTGGAACCGTGCCATGCTCACGCCAATTTCGCAGTGTTGGTCCATATTTAGGATGATTGAGTAGCCAATCATCAACCTGTGGCCAACCTTTTGAAGCAGCCCATGCGGCAAGAATTAAAAAGACTGTGGTTGGCAATCCTGGCAATAGCGCACCAATAAAACCTAGAGTCACAAAAATAATGACCAAGCTCCGCCAAAACACGATTTTCATACCGCAACTCATTCACTTGAATCTCACTAGTATATATGCTTTTGTGGTAGTGTCTGATTGTAAATTTATTTTCAGTTTTGAATTCTAGTTGGAGAAGCGGTGCAATCTGATTTTTATGAGCCATGGCAGAACTTTCATCATGCAATTGTACGTCAACTGGCTTTTGTCATCGCAAGTCCTAATATTATTCGTTTTGCGCCTAAAGAATTAACGATCGTTCATCCTTTTGAAATGCACCATGAACTATTTTGGCAAACTCAGTACGAAAAATATATCTCCAGACTGCATGATCTAGATCAAAACCCACAAGAACTGATTGATTTTATTCAGCAACTCAAAAGTACGCGTCTAGGTTTGCGCTTTGAATATTTAATGTGGTTCTGGCTGCAAGATGATCAACGCGATCAAGCTGATTTTTCACTGTTAGATCACAGTGTTCAAATCATTGACGGCCGCCATACTTTGGGTGAAATTGACTTTGTGATATTGAATCATCACACCCAAGAAATTGAACAATGGGAAGTTGCACTGAAATTTTATTTAGCAGAACAAGACTTTCAACTTCAACATTGGTACGGATTAAATCGAAGCGACACCCTATTTAGAAAGCTCAACCATTTTACGCAAAAGCAATTTCAATTTACTCAAGCCAATACTTATAAAATTGATCGAAAAATTGCGGTGCTGAAAGGTCAACTCTACTTTCCGTATCATACGGAACTTCAAACCTTACCTAACTGGGTCAGCCCACATCGTCGTATAGGCACATGGGGACATCAATTACGATCATCTTTTTATCGACTGGAAAGACAGGAATGGATTTGTCCGAATGCGAGTCAGACTTCAAATGAAGCACATTGGTGGGGCAATGGGCTTTATCATAATGTACAGACAAATCAGTTTTATATGTACCGTCAACCAGCATTAAAGCTTCCTTACGTGTAGTTCGTGTAATAAAAAAATGTATCGAATACAATTAATAACATTCTGATAATAAAACTCTCATATTCTTCTAAATGATTAATTTTTATTCTGATTAAGCATCAAAATAATTTACAATCATTGGAGATAATGATGAAAAAAGTATTAGCCGCTTCATTCGTAGTTGCATTTGTATTAACTGGTTGTAATACATTCAAAGGTTTTGGACAAGACGTTTCAAAAGCTGGGGAAACTGTAACAAATACTGCTGAAAAAACTTCAAACGAAATTCGTAACAACTAATTCGAAGTTGAAGCTAAAAGCCCTATTTTTTAATAGGGCTTTTTTTATTTAAATTTGATTTCCTTGAATGATTAATATTTTGCATCAAATTCAACATACTTTATGATAGATCGACTTTGACCAATTCGATTTCTCTCCATGACCCAATCTGCAACACTCGATTTAAGCTTACAATTACTTCGCCAACCTTCAGTGACTCCAGTCGATCATAACTGTCAAAATATTATGGCTGATCGATTATCAAAGATTGGTTTTAACATTGAAAATATGCGTTTTGAAGATGTAGATAACTTATGGGCTCGTCGCGGGACTGAATCACCTGTGTTTTGTTTTGCGGGTCATACTGATGTTGTTCCTACAGGCAATCTAGAAGCGTGGAACTCCGATCCATTCGCCCCAGAAATTAGAGATGGAAAGTTATACGGGCGTGGCAGTGCAGATATGAAAACGGCGTTGGCAGCCATGGTAATTGCCTCTGAACGTTTCGTTGCTAAGCATCCAGACCACAAAGGTTCGATTGCTTTTTTGATCACTTCAGATGAAGAAGGTCCATCTATCAATGGAACAGTGAAAGTTGTAGAAACTTTAGAAGCACGCCAAGAAAAAATGACATGGTGTTTAGTTGGTGAACCGTCAAGTACGAATACTTTAGGTGACATTGTTAAAAATGGCCGTCGTGGGTCTCTCAATGCCAATTTAACAGTGAAAGGTAAGCAAGGGCATGTGGCCTATCCACATTTGGCAATTAACCCAATTCATACAGCCTCAAAAGCAATTGCTGAATTATGTGAGACAGAATGGGATCAAGGCAATGAGTATTTCCCTGCAACGTCTTTCCAAATCTCGAATATTTCTGCTGGAACGGGTGCAACCAATGTTGTGCCTGGCACGATGAACTTATTATTTAACTTCCGTTATTCTACAGAAGTTACTGCTGATGAATTAAAAGCACGTACACATGAAATTTTAGATCGCCACGGCGTTGAGTATGATATCGAGTGGACACTATCAGGTTTACCATTCCTTACACCTGTTGGTGAGCTCGTCAATGCTGCCAAAAAAGCGATTTTGGATGTGACTGGTACGACAACAGAATTATCAACCAGTGGTGGTACATCAGATGGCCGCTTTATCGCACCAACTGGAGCTCAGGTACTCGAACTGGGAGTGCTTAATGCCACAATCCATCAAATTAATGAACATGTTGAAATCGCACATTTGGAACCTTTAGCTGAAATTTATGAAAAAATCTTAATTGAGTTATTGGCATAACGCTAAAATTTAAGAGTAATGAAATATAAAAAAGGATGCGAATGCATCCTTTTTTTTAATTCGCTTAAAATACTTCAATCATGTTTTAAAAGCTGATTGATCTGCTCAATCAACACTGCTTCTTGGAAAGGTTTACCCATATAAGCCGATACACCAAGTTCAAGAGCATGTTGTTTATGCTTATCCCCCACTCGTGAAGTGATCATAACCACAGGTAAGTTCTGCAAATGTGGTTGATTTCTCAGCCATTGCATCACTTCAAAACCATCCATTCTTGGCATTTCAACATCAATTAACATTAAGGCAGGTGTTGAGTGCTGTAAATGTTCAAGTGCTTCAATACCATCTATAGCTGTAACAATCTGGTAACCATGGCGCTCCAGTAGTTTAGATGTCACTTTTCGAACTGTGACCGAATCATCAACCACTAAAATCGTAGGTGCTTCATTGTCATGCTCTAAATTAGAGGGCTTCGACTCTAGATGTATAGACCAATCCTGCTGAGTGAGATATTGAACCACACGATTTACATTTAAAATTGGGCAAATTTCTCCACTGCCCATAATGGTTACACCGCTGAGATAATCAATTTGATGGATCAGCCTCCCAGTCTGTTTCACAATAATTTGTGAATTAGTTCCTAAGACTTCATCAACGAATAAAGCCACAGGTTGAGACTGGTGCATATTTACCAAAATCACTGGAACTTTTTGGGTTTCTGAATATGGTGAGTTTCTGTTTATATGTTGATTTAACAATACGAAGTCAGCCAAATCGTTTAATTGATAACTTGCTTCATGCACTCTCAACAACTGACCCTGTTGTTTCGCGTGATTTAAATCATGTCTATCGATCATTTCAACACGTTGTATTTGATGTAACGGTAAGGCAAAGAATTGATCTGCAACTTTTACCATCAACGCTTCAGTAATAATTGAAGATTTAGGAATTCTGATTTCAAAACAAGTTCCTAGTCCTCTTTCCGAAGTAACATGAACATGCCCACCCAGTGCCTGTATTTCACTTTTTACGACATCTAAACCGACACCACGTCCTGAAACCGTTGTTAATTTTGCAGCAGTGGTAAAGCCTGGTCTAAAAATCAATTGTAATAGTTCAGTTTCAGAATATTCCCGTTCAGTATTGAGCCAACCAAATTCAACAGCTTTTTGCTTAATCTCTTGTGGATCAATTCCTCGACCATCATCCTTGATCAAAATACTCAGCTCATTGTGATGATTCACCAGTGTCAGTTGCATGACTGCTTGTTCAGGTTTATTTAATTTCAACCGCTGTTCTGCTGACTCAATTCCGTGATCAATCGCATTACGCAGAATATGCTCAAGTGAGGTGATCAACTTTTCAAGAATACTACGATCTAATTCGATGTCTGCATGTTCAATCTGTAACTGAACAGATTTATTCAGATTCATCGAAAGTTGCTTGCATAAGCGTTCAAGACGCATTTGTATCGTCTTGAATGGCACGACACGAGTACGCATCAACGAGTGTTGGATGTTGTTTTGTATTCTTGCCTGCTGAATCAATATACTTTCTGCAGACTGAAGCTTTTCGTGCAGAGTGTTTCTGATATCTAACAAGTCTGATGTTGACTCTGATATAGATTTAGAGAGTTGATTGAGTGATGAATATTGATCCATTTCTAAGGGATCAAACCCATGCTCGGCGGAATTATGTAATCTACGTTGTAATAAAATTTGGGATTCTAATTCCCCCTCCATCCGTCTCAATTGTGAAGTAAGGCGCTGAATGGTTTGATCCATTTCTACCAAATTTGACCGATATGATTTTAACTCTACTTCAACTTGCGAACGTTGAATCAAATCCTCCCCAATCAAATTAAGAGTTGCTTCAATTACAGCAGTAGAGACTGAAAGTGTCTCGTTCGCTACGGCAGATTGCACAAACTTTTGCAAATTGCCACTCATTGGGGGCGGTAAAGCACTCTCCTTAGCGTTAGATGGTTCATTCTGATGTGAGTTTTGCTGAATGGAAGAAGAGTCAAACTTTGATGAATTATTATGCGTAGTGACTAAATCACTTAAATTGTTTTCAAGGTCCGCTGATAAAGTTGAATGAATATTAAAATCTGAAGACATGTGGTGAGTGATATCATTTTGCATCGAATGTACTAAGTTCAGCTTCGAGTCACCACCCTTAAGATTGAAATGTCCAAGCTCAATTAAACCCTGAATAAGCCTTGATGCCTGCTCTATCGGATAATCAAGAGACTCAGTTTTAATGATATTGACACGCCGTACCAAATCCTGCTGTAAGGCTTTAATCAAAATAATGAAACTTTTTATATCAATTTGTTGCTCTGAAATGAGTTGAAGATATACAGATTCAAGCTCATGGATTAGATTTGCAAAGTAATCTGCTTGCAACATGTATGCACCACCTTTCAACGTGTGCAGTTGCCGCATAATTTTTTGGATACACGTAGCATCTTCTTGATACTCTAACCATGTATTGAACAAGTCTTCGATTTGAGACAAGATTTCTTCCGCTTCCTCGACAAAAAAACCACTTACTTCGCGATCTAAGCCCTGTTTTGCTTTCGCTGAATCTTTGAGTGCGTAATCTATATTGAGTAATGTCAGAATTGTTTCATCTAAGGATCGAGCAGATACTTCGCTTTCCTGTTCTATATTGGAAATGCAATTCGATTGATTGGAAAAGCTGAAGTATTCATGATTAAGTTGTTTTAAATCACCTAATAGCTGCTGAGAAGCTACATTATTTTGAGCCAATTGACCTATAGCAAGTTCATCAAATATTTCTAAGAGTTTTTCATGCCCTTGTTGTAAAACTCGGTGGACATTTGAGTAGGCAATTGAATTCGGTTCTCTTGCAATGTTGAAGTGAATTGAACTCAAAATTTCTGAAATTTTTTGAAGGAGATCAAAATCAACTTTAATGGCAAATTTAGCAATTGAACTGAGTTGTTGACTCAGTAAGGTCGAACGTTCAGTAGTACGTGTAGAGCTAACGAGGTTAGAAATACCATCTTGTACAAAGGTATCGATAAGGAAAACATCTTCTACACCCAAATCTACAATTTTCTTGAGTAACTCTTGCGGATCAAGATTTGGATCGTTCTGTGTAATCTGTTCTGAGAAGTCTCTCAATGCGATTAAAAATGTATGCTCTAATGCCTGAAACTGTTGTTGTCTCGTTACGTTGTCACCTGTTGTTTGCAAGCTTTCTAAGTAATACTGGATTAAATCAATATACTGCGTTGTGAGCGCTTGCAATTCTTTATTGTTGGTATCAAAAGATGGATTACGTTGTATTATTTTTTCGAATGACTGACTCAATACTTCAATTTTCTCAAGTCCAACAATTGCAGAACTCCCCCTGAGAGAATGGACAACACGTGCAAGCGTATCCACCTGAAATTGTTGATTGGATTTATCCAACATATCTTGCAGGGATTTCAATTGTTCTGAAGCTTCAGCATAAAAACTTTGCAGAACCTCGTTATCCCATATTTGAGTATTCTCAATTGTGGCTGTTGCTGAGAGTGAATTTGAGTCACTCAAACAATGACATTCAATCCTGAAATCTAGATCTAGCTGTGTGAGATGAGCGTTGATCGCCAACAAAGGATGCAATGATTGATCTATGGTATTTGAATGTTCTAATTGCCGACCTAAAAGCAATAGAGGTTTAACATCTAATTGAATCGCTTGTTTCACTGTTAAACTAGGCACAATAATGTAGCGATATATACGAGAGATCAGCTCAACATACTCAAGGACCATTTGACTCCATGAAAGTTGCTGATCAAGCCTAATATTTAATATTGTCTCAACAGTCCATGCAAGCTCAGAAACTGAGTTGAATCCAAGCATTCGACCTGAACCCTTTAAGGTATGAAAATTACGGCGCAAAGCTTGCCAAATATTTACCTGTTCTAAATCATTCGATAAGACTTGAAAATTTTCTGATATTTCTAGAAGTAATTCCTTAAGCTCTTCAGCAAAGGTCGTAAGGAGCTCCTCATCTTCAAAATTTAATTCATCCTGAGGAAGCTGCATATCTATATATGCACGATGGAGTGCTTCTGAAAGATATAATTGTATTTTATTAGGATTATTATTTTTCATGGCTCAATCACTCAGGTAATTTGAAGTTTGCAACTGATTTCCTTAAAGAATCAGCCATTTGAGTGAGTTCTGCTATCGATTGAGCAGTATCTAAGGTTGAAGCATGATTTTCTCGTGTGACATCTTGCACAAGCGACATTGTTTTCGCAATTTGACCCGCAGCAGCTGACTGAACTTTTGAGGATGCTGAAATATTCGCAATGAGTTGAGCCAACTGTTTTGAAATCAACTGAATATCTGCAAGTGCTGCTCCTGCATCTTGAGCAAGTCCAGTCCCCTTAACCACCTCAGAAGTTGTTTGCTCCATAGAGCGAACGGCCTCATGTGTATCTAATTGAATATTTTTTACCAATATCTCAATATGTTTGGTCGCAGCAGTTGAACGTTCAGCTAAACGCTGCACCTCATCAGCAACACTAGCAAAACCTCGTCCAGCATCGCCTGCCATTGCGGCTTGAATGGCTGCATTTAAAGCCAACAGATGCGTTTGCCCTGCAATGTCTTCAATGGTTGCAACAAAGTTTCCAATCTCTTGAGTAGATTCACCCAGCCTTTTAATTTTTTTAGATGTTTCTTGAATCTGGCCTCGTATTTGATCCATTCCATCTATTGATCGTTCAACCACTTCCCCACCCTTCACTGCGATAAGTACAGCGCGCTGAGCAACTTTTGCAGATTGCGCTGCATTTTCAGAAACGTGATCAATTGAGTCCGCCATGTCATGAATGGCGAGCGATGTATTTTGGATTTCACGAGCTTGCAGCTCTGAAGATTGAGCCAATTGTGAACTCATGTGCTGAGTTTGATGAATATATTGGGTAACTTGTTGGGCAGCCTGATTAATTCTCATCACCAAATCACGCAAATGATCTATCGCTACATTAATTGAATCCGCGATTGTCCCCGTAAAATCTGCAGAAACCGCAGCATATTTGGTCAAATCGCCTTCAGCTAAATCTCCAATTTCATCTAAAAGCCGATAAATCGCGGTTTGATTCTTCTTATCTTTATCCACCAGTTCCATTAAACGCAGACGATCTTCTTGGCTTCTCAAAATAAAAAGTTTAATTACAGCAAAGGTGAAGCTCGATAAACTAATCAACAATAAAAGTGACAGTAAAATCAGTAACCACGTAGAACCTGTGCGAATTTCATTGAGGGCTACTTGAATTTTTTGTAACTGAGACTCCGTGATATTGCTTTGAGACTCTAACCATAGTCGATCTACTTCATTTAAAGCCGGACTATAAAAATAAACTGATTTTACATTTTCAAGTTGTGAACTAAAAATAAGCTGAGAGTTTTTGAGAATCTGTAATGTGTAATCTGTAGGATTATCCTCAAACTGTTGAGTCTGAATAATCATCATTTGATTGAGATATTTCAGTTCCCCCACCCCACGACTTTGCTCCACTGTACGTGGGAGATTAAACATAAGAAACAATAAAATCAGAAAAGCACAAACGAGGCTAATAATAGCCATGATTAAATAAGACTTCGTTTGGGCAGATTGCCCAAACAGCTCTGAAAACTGTTCAAGTTTTAACTTAAGTGAAGCTTTCCATCCCTGTGTGTTGGAATCTGAATCATTCACATTCCGACTGGTCTTTTTTAACCGTAAACTCACTCAGCTCCCCCAAAAAACTATTGCTGACTAGACATTAAATTGAATTAGATGTGAACATATGCTTTAGGCGATCATGCTCATATAGCAGACTCATCATCAGCACAGCTACAGGTGTTGAATGATCGAGAAAATAACCTTGGCAAAATAATCTATATGGTTCTGCGATCAAATCCGAACCGGCGCTATAGGTATTATTCTTATAATGTTTTACACCGAGGACTTCATCCACAAGTAATCCAACACAGTCTTGCCCCACGTTAAAACATAAAATTTTAACATTAGCGTGTAGTTGTGTGGTTTTACCCAAAGCAAATTGCTTTAGATCTAATACGGTCAGTACTCGACCTCGCAAATTCGCCAAACCTAAATACCACGGCGGCGTAAGTGGTAAAGAAGTAATGCTCAGTAAAGGGCTAACCTCCGCAATATCACCAAGTGGGGTAATAAATTGCTGCTGCTCAACTTTAAAACATACACCAGACCAGAGGTCCTGATTTTGCACATCACGGTACTCATTTACTTGAGCCGAATTAGCATTACTGGCTTGCGTTAACCAGTGTTGTTGATCACTTTCATCTTGAGTGATCATGCTGTGCCTGTATTTAAATATTGCTGAATGACATCAAGTAATCTTGATTCATCTACAGGTTTGATCAGGTAGTCGACCGCGCCTTGTCTTTTGCCCCAAATTCGATCCGTATCCTGATCTTTGGTACTGACAATGACAACTGGAATATGCTTCGTTACATCAGCTCTTGCAATTTGCCGAGTTGCTTGAAATCCATTCACACCAGGCATCACCACATCCATAAGTACAAGATCTGGTTGCTCTGCTTGCGCCAAGGTAACACCATCTGCACCATTGGTTGCTTCTAGCACTTCATAGCCATTTTTGGACAGAATTTCTTTAAATCTAAACATTTCTGTTGGAGAGTCATCTACCACTAAGATACGTGTCATATTTTGTTTTCCCAGTACTTAACGTGAAGCGACAAGTTTACGAATCGCATTCAATAGCTCATCTTTACTGAATGGTTTCGTGAGGTATTCATCAGATCCAACAACTCGTCCTTTTGCCTGATCAAACATACCATCTTTACTGGATAACATGACCACTGGAATATGTTGGAAATTTTGTGAGTTTTTTAACAATGCGCACGTTTGATACCCATCTAAACGCGGCATCATAATATCTACAAAAATAATATCAGGTCGAGTTTCAGCAATTTTAGATAATGCTTCAAATCCATCTACTGCAGTTACAACGTCATATCCTTCACGCTGTAATAAAGTTTCTGCGGTCCGACGAATCGTTTTTGAATCATCAATGACCATCACTTTAATATTTTGCAGATTATCATCCATTGAATGATCCTTCCTGAGATGAGATTTAAAGAAAAATGAAACGCTTAATTTAGAGAATAACCATTATTTTCTAACATAACATTACATTGATTTTCAATGCAGTTGAGTACTCGCGGAGAGATTGTGTCACAAAGCTTCATAGAATTTAAGGGTGAATCAGATTAAGCGTAAATTATTTAACGGTTTATATTTATAAATTTACCAGAACCACATAAAATGCTTGTTATTAAAAGCAAAAATTAAAAAATTGAATTGATATCACGGGGGCCAATTCCAATGTTTAATCTTTCGCACAAATCAAGAATTGGGTTAAAGCATCTTCATCATAAAACATTCTTAGTGATCATGATGACATTTGGTTTATGTATCAGTGAAGCAATTGCTAATACCACAGTGACCAAACCGTCTTGGTATCGTTATTATGATAAAAATGGCGTAGCTAATATTAGTAGTTCGGTAACACCAGAGCATATTCGTCACGGTTATGAAGCACTTGACCGTAATATGCAAGTGATTAAAAAAAATCGACCTTATGATGCCGATAAAGAACAGCAACAAAGTGCTGTACGTACGCAACAAGCCAAACAACATGAACAAGATCTACGCTTAAAACGCGCTTATGGTTCTAGTAAAGTGGCTGCGAACAAACGTGATGATATGTTGAAAAACATCAACAAACAAATCACCTTTCAAAAACAACAGTACCAACAACTGGAGCAAGATCGAATATTGTTTAAAAAGCAGGAACAGACCTATATCAAGAAAGGGAACCCTGTCCCTAAAAACTTACAAGATCGAATCACTTATAATGCACAGAATATGAGTAATATCCAAAAAAATATTGAATCTTTACAAACAAACTATCGAAATACTCAGTCACAATACGACAATATTATCAAGCGCTTAAAAACTCTTGAATAAAGAAGAGTTTGTCTGAATGGAAAGGAATTATCACATGCCGAATGCGACTCGACACAGCAGTCAGTTTAAGAAATATCTCGTATTAGGAACGCTGTGTACGAGTTGTCTTTTAGCCGCTTGTCAAAAAAATGACGAAAGTGTACAGCCAACCTCATCTACCCCTCAAAAAATTGAATTAATACAACAGGACTTAGTCAAAGTTGAAAATGGGGTCTCAAATCTGAGATTTGCTTTCACAGGCACCATACGCGCTGTGAATCAAAGTACAATTCAAGCGCAAGTGACTGCCACTGCTAGTCAAGTCTCTGTACAAGTCGGTGAAAGGGTGAGTAAAGGACAAGTCTTGGTACGTTTAAATAATCAAGATAATGCAGCCCGACTCGCACAAGCTCGCGCTAATCTTGCTTCTGCACAAGCGCAGGCACAACAAGCTGCAAATATGGTCACTCGAAAAAAACGACTTTATGATCAAGGATTTATTTCTAAGGTTGAATATGAACAAAGTCAAGTGGAGCATAAAGCTCAACTCGAAACTGTACGAGCTCAGCAAGCAAATGTGGATATCGCACTGAAAGCCGATGCTGATGGATTAATTCGTAGCCCCATTTCTGGCGTAATTACCAAACGTCAAGTCGAACCTGGTCAAACCGTTTCAATGGGTCAAACATTATTTGAAATCGTAGATCCACAAAAATTGGAGATTCAAGCAAAACTCCCTGTCGAATCTCAACATGCGCTCAACATTGGAAACAACATTGAATATAAAATTCAAGGGGCTACCCAAAATTATACTGCCAAGTTAACACGCATTTCCCCAATGGCCGATCAAATCAGTCGTCAGGTTGAGTTTTTTGCTCAACCGAATGAATCAATCAATTCACTGAGTATTGGTGCTTTTGTCGAAGGTTTCATCTTAGATACAAAGCAGATTCAAGGACAAAAAGTTCCGCTTGATACTATTCAAGATGCAGATGGCAAACCTTATTTGTGGATCATCCGTGATCAGAAAATTCAGAAAGCCAATATTCAAATTTTGGATCGACAACCCAACGAGAATATTGCAATGATCAGTGGTCTTCAGCCAACGGATTACATCAGTAGAATTAAGTTTATCAATGATGACTTAAATAAAACAGTCTCAATTGCTTCAAAGTAAGACAGGATCTGAACTATGTGGTTAACTCGAATCAGTGTGAAATATCCTGTCTTTACGATCATGATGATGCTATGCCTGATGGTATTGGGCTTATCATCATGGCAACGAATGGGAGTTGAAGAATTCCCTGATGTCGATTTCCCATTTGTGGTCGTGTATACCACTTATCCAGGTGCTTCTCCTGAAACTGTTGAATCTGAAATTACCAAAAAGATGGAAGATCAGATCAATACGATCTCAGGTGTTAAACAAGTGATATCGCAGTCAAGTGAAGGACTCTCTACAATTATCACTGAGTTTAATTTGGATGTTCCTTCAACCGTTGCAGCTCAAGATATTCGAGACAAAATTGCGCCAGTGACAGCTGAATTTCGTGATGAAATTACTGATCCTATTGTTGAGCGCTATGATCCTTCCGCAGGTGCCATCATGTCGGTGGTATTTGAGTCTGAGAATATGTCACTCCGAGAGCTCAGCTCTTATTTAGATCAAAAAATTGTTCCTCAATTGAGAACTGTTCGTGGGGTAGGTACAGTTAACCTGCTAGGTGACTCGCAGCGTCAAATTCGTATTGAAGTTAATCCACAAAAATTACAAAGTCTTGGTGTTGGCGTTGATCAAGTCATTAACACATTAAAAGGCGAAAACATTGAAGTCCCTGGGGGCACACTCAAACAGTCAAATTCAGAGCTGGTTGTTGAAATTAAATCAAGAGTAATTCATCCCCAATCCTTTGGGGATCTCATCGTCGCGAGTAAAAATGGCACGCCAATCTACTTAAAACAAGTAGCTGAAATTTACGACAGCCAAGCTGAACTCGAGTCGAGTGCATTCATTAACGGTCAAAATGCTGTCGCGTTGGATATTCTCAGAAGCTCTGATTCAAATGTAATTGATGTTGTAGATGCGGCTTATAAAACACTAAACCGTATAGAACAACAACTCCCGCAAGGGACAACATTGAAAGTAGTTGTCGATACATCTCGAGGCATACGAGCAAGTATTGGTGATGTTGCCCGTACAATTATTGAAGGTGGTGTACTTGCGGTTGTCATCGTTCTACTGTTTTTAGGTTCATTTAGATCGACGATTATTACAGGCCTTACCCTGCCAATCGCCCTACTCGGCACATTAACGTTCATTTGGGCTTTTGGTTTTACCATCAATATGATGACTCTTCTTGCCCTGTCTTTAAGTATTGGTCTTCTTATTGATGATGCAATTGTGGTACGTGAAAATATTGTCCGCCATGCTGATATGGGGAAAGATCATGTGACTGCTGCTTTAGATGGAACCAAAGAAATTGGGCTGGCAGTTCTCGCAACCACTTTGACCATTGTTGCGGTGTTCTTACCAGTTGCATTCATGGGCGGTATTATCGGTCGTTTCTTCTACCAATTTGGCGTGACAGTAAGTACCGCTGTACTGATCTCAATGTTTGTCAGTTTTACGCTCGATCCAATGCTCTCAGCTCACTGGGCTGAACGTCATCATCCAAATAAAAAACCGAGCGCATTGAAACGCTTCTTCAATGGGATCTCAAATAAACTTGATTCATTAAATGAAGTGTACGAGAAGCTGCTAAAACTGGCACTAAGATTCCGCTTTCTAACAATTGTCGTTGCTGTTGCTTCACTGTTTGGCGCGCTCGCGCTATCGAAAATGGTGGGAACAGAGTTTGTACCTGTTCCAGATAAAGGTGAAATTCGGATCAAATTTGAAACGCCCGTAGATGCTTCACTCGAATACTCTCAGGCAAAGTTAAAACAAGTTGAATCTATTATTCGACAGCATCCAGAAGTTAAAGGAACGTACGGCGTTATTAATGGGGTGACTGATCGCGGGAAAAACCATGTAAGCATCCGAGTCAGTTTAAGTCCTCGTCAAGAGCGCTCTCAGACACTGACTGATTTAACCAATGAGTTTCGTGATCGACTACAAACAGTGGCGGGTATTACCCTCACCTCTATTGCTTCAGCAGATGAAACTGTGTCTGGTGGTCAAAAGCCTGTCATGATTTCCATCAAAGGACCTGAGCTAGATGAATTACAAAAAATTTCTGATCGTTTCATGGTGGAAATGGCAAAAATTGATGGTGTCGTCGATTTAGAAAGCTCGCTCAAAGAGCCTAAACCTACCCTTGAAGTGCATGTAAATCGTGTACTTGCAAACGATTTAGGATTATCAGTCAGCCAAATTGCCAATGTGATCCGCCCTCTCCTTGCTGGTGATGATGTAACGACGTGGAAAGACGAAAAAGGTGAAACCTATGATGTCAATTTGCGCCTCTCTGAAGATCAACGTACGCTTCCAAGTGACATCAATAATTTATATTTAAAATCGCAAAAAGTGGATGCGAATAATCAACCTATCTTGGTTCCGCTCTCAAGCGTAACAAGCACACAAGAAAGTTATGGTGCATCTCAAATCAACCGTCGTGATTTAGCACGTGAAGTCATGGTTGAAGCCAATACTTCAGGTCGACCTGCAGGTGATATTGGTCGAGATATTAAAGCATTGCAAGATAACTTCGAGATGCCTGCTGGCTATGGTTTTGAAACACAAGGTGCAAACGCAGATATGGAAGAATCGATTGGGTACGCTGTTACAGCCGTTACACTTTCTATTGTATTTATCTATATTGTTTTAGGCTCTCAATTCAATAGTTTTATTCATCCTGCGGCGATCATGGCCTCATTACCATTGTCATTGGTCGGAGTATTCCTTGCATTATTCTTATTTAACTCAACAATGAATTTATTCTCCATTATTGGCATCATCATGTTAATGGGATTAGTAACCAAGAATGCGATTCTCCTCATTGACTTTATTAAGAAAGCTATTGATCGCGGTGAGACACGTTTTGATGCCATTATTGCTGCAGGTAAAACACGACTTAGACCCATTCTGATGACCACGAGTGCGATGGTCATGGGTATGGTGCCATTGGCATTAGGCTTGGGTGAAGGAGGTGAACAAAGTGCTCCGATGGCGCATGCTGTCATTGGGGGCGTCATTACATCCACCCTGCTGACCTTAGTTGTGGTTCCCGTTATCTTTACTTACTTAGATGACTTTAAGAATTTTATGGTGCGTCAAACACGAAAATTCATGTCATAATGTAGAGAATTGTCATGAGGTGTCATTCAAAATGCTCACCTCATTTTTTATCGTATAATCTTATGCTTTAACGCTCATTATTAGGACAAATTCCATGCGCGCGAGTCGCTTTTTATTTGCAACGTTAAGAGAAACCCCAAGTGATGCTGAAGTAATCTCTCATCAGCTGATGCTTCGTGCGGGTATGATTCGTAAATTGGCTTCAGGATTATATTCTTGGTTGCCAATGGGCGTACGTGTGTTAAATAAAGTCGAAGCGATTGTTCGCGAAGAAATGGACCGTGCTGGTTCACTACAAGTATTGATGCCTGTGACCCAACCAGCAAGTTTATGGGAAGAATCTGGTCGCTATGTGCAATATGGTCCAGAACTTTTACGCTTTAATGACCGTCACAACAACCCTTTTGTTCTCGGTCCTACACATGAAGAAGTCATTACTGATTTAGCACGTAACGAACTCAAAAGTTATAAACAATTACCCGCTAATTTTTACCAAGTTCAAACTAAATTCCGTGATGAAGTGCGTCCTCGTTTTGGCGTTATGCGCTCTCGTGAATTCGTGATGAAAGATGCTTACTCATTCCATGCAGATCAAGCTTCATTACAAGAAACTTACGACACGATGTACGATGCCTATTGCCGTATTTTTACTCGTTTAGGTTTAGACTTCCGTCCAGTACAGGCGGATACAGGTTCAATTGGCGGTTCAGGTTCGCATGAATTCCATGTATTGGCATCAAGCGGTGAAGACGATATTGCATTCTCAACTGAATCAGATTATGCAGCCAATATTGAAATGGCTGAAGCGATTCTTGTAGGTGAACGTGCTACACCAACTCAAGAATTAAAAATTATTGAAACACCAAATCAAAAGACTATAGCTGATGTATCTGCTTTCTTAGGTACCGATGCAAAACAGTCTGTCAAAGCTTTGTTGGTACAAGGAGTCGCTGATGAAGGTAAAACTGCGCCTGTCGTGGCACTGTTCCTTCGTGGTGACCATGAGCTAAACGAAATCAAAGCTGAGAAACATCCGCTGATTGCATCACCACTTGCATTTGCAACTGAAGAACAACTGAGTGCTTTAGGCTTAACCGCTGGTTTTGTTGGTCCTCAAGGTTTAGTCGAAAAAGGGATTAATGTCATCGTTGACCGAGCAGCATCAGTTTTGTCTGATTTCGTTGCAGGTGCAAACGAAGCAGGCAAACATGCGACGGGTGTGAACTGGGAGCGTGATGCTCAATTCACTGAAGTTTATGATCTTCGCAATGTTGTTGAGGGAGATCCATCTCCAGATGGTAAAGGTGTACTTCAAATTAAACGTGGTATTGAAGTTGGTCATATTTTCCAATTAGGTCAAAAATACTCTGAAGCTTTGGGCTGCAAAGTATTAGGTAAGGATGGTAAACCATTCACTGTAACAATGGGTTGTTATGGTATTGGGGTGACTCGCGTAGTCGCGGCTGCCATTGAACAAAATTACGATGAAAAAGGAATTATTTGGCCTGCTGCTATCGCACCCTTCCATGTCGCAATCGTTCCGATGAATGCTCATAAATCTCCTCGTACTGTAGAGGCTGCTGAAGCACTTTATGCAGAACTTCAAGCTGCTGGTTATGACGTGCTTTTAGATGACCGTGATGAACGACCAGGCGTTAAATTCTCTGATATCGAAATTACAGGTATTCCGCACCGTATTGTTATCGGTGAAAAAGGTTTAGATGCTGGTACTTTTGAGTACAAAGGTCGTTCTGATACTGAATCAAGCAACCTGAGTAAAGAAGAAATACTCGCTAAAATCGCCCAATAATTTGAGCATAAAAAATCCCGCTATTCGCGGGATTTTTTATAGACCGTTGATATTCACTTTCAAATCTTTCACAGATGTACCAATAGCCCCAAAGCTCCCCATTGAGCCATTCGCTAAACCATTAAAGACCGTCGGACTACTCGCCCCCTCACGTCCCAACATCACCTTGTTGAGACCAACATTCATTTTACTAGATTGTCCTGTATTTCCGATGTAAATACCTGAAGGTGCAACACCTGCATGGAAACCAGATAATGAAAAACCATTGTTTTGATCAGTAGCTTTAGCCTGAAAATCGAATTTTGCAGAAGAATTACCAGATACGAATGCAATAGGACAGCCTGAGCCTGTGCCACAGATTGATTGAATTGCGCCTCCAAACTGGACCATGTAGCCTTGAGGCACATTTCCTAATTGAACATTGATCTGAGGACGTTGGGATTGATTTAATGTAATTTCAAAGTTTCTATCAGCACTGCCTATTTCTAAAATTTTAGCGACACCGGGCACCAATTGCTTTAGATCATTATAAATCGATTTAGTTTGTGTAGCACTAGACACCTGATTACTGCTTGCGATATAGAGTGCGAATGGACTCAATTTAAACCCCGTAATTTGCTCCGCAAAAGTGATACCTATATTGGCAAATGGCGTGCCATTGCCTCCGTCTGTATCAATTTTTGCATTGATAGTAGACGAACCAAGCGTATGACCTAAAAATTGAACCTGAATTGGATTACCAGTTGGACCTGCGACCACTAAGCCAGCAGCTTGTGAATAATTTTTTCCTAATATTGGATCTTTAATTCCGTCTTGATCAATGATCGCAGCCTGTGTGAACTCGATCTTATCCATTCCAATACCAATGCTGATCCCATCTTGACCAGTAGTAGATGAAAGAGACTGATCATCTAATGGTTGCATAGCAAAACACGGGAATCCCACCGCAGTGGTCAAAATAAGTAAACTGAATCGTTTTGTTTTTATCATATTCATGAGTCTATCCCTCAACTTTTCATATTTACTTATTAATTTCGAGGTGTAATGCGCAATTCACTATTCAAGCGACCGCCAGTAATAGCCAATTCGCCTAAACGAGCGCCAGCACCTACAGTTGGAGGATAGAAGTTGATGTCTCTTGCTCTAAAAACACCCGAAGTTGTCTTTTGAGGATTGAACATCAAGGCAGCATTCACACCAAATTGTCCCGCACCATTTTGATCTTTACTAACAACCAATGCATTATTAAATGCAATTTTACCTGTCAAACGGTCTAAACCAAGTGTTGAACCATTATGAGGATCGGTAATTTGGAAGGTGTTATTGTCACCTTTCAATTCTAATTCACCTACAAAAGTTAAGTTCTGACCATCTTCAGCAGCATTATTCGGAATTAAAGAAAAATCAACATCACCACCAAGACGTGATTTAACGACAAACATCACATCATCAGCTAAAGCAAAATTGTTGTCTGGAGATGAACTTCGCGTAGCACATCCTGCTGCTCCACTATTTAATTTACAGGTTTTATAAATGGTACCTGGCAGATAACCCGCAGCAACTTCTGTTGATAAAACAATCAACATATCGCGCAAGCTGACATTTACACTACCATTTTCTACGCCCATATTTCCTGTACCCTTCGCGTACAGATCAATATTACGTAAACCCATATAGTAATCTGTTGATGTTGCCGTATCTCCACTGCCTACCTTACCTCCATCAACCACTAAAATTGACGTGGTTTTATTACCTAGCGCTTGACCATTAGCTCGGTCTACCCCAGAGGTACTCATTGCAAAAGACAAACCAATTCTTGAGGTATTACCCGCTGTAGCAATCATGTTTTTAACAACATCGGAGCCTGCTAAAGTGTAATAAAAAGCTTGATCTGCACGAACTGATGTTCCATATAGAGCAAGATTGGCATTCAGATTATAAAAAGGCAGTGCCAAGCCCCACTCATTTTTAACATTTGTATTCGCAAACAAGTTAGCTGCTGGTGTTCCTGCACTATTGGTAAAACGTCCACGGCGGGAAATAGACTGAAATTCAGCACCACGAATCGCAGCAATCAAGCTGTATGGATTATCACCTGTTACTGCATTATGAATTTGGTGCTGATAATCAGTTGCTAAGGTTAAATAACTTCCATTACCAAAACGACTTTTTTGGAACACTTCGTTTTCAGGTAAGCGCAGTGTTTTTGTATCGGCTAAATTGAGATACACATTACCACTGTCAAAAGATGCTCGAGTATTTGGTCTTAACCCTGTTAAGTTACTAAACTCAAAACCATATGCATTTAGACCTGCCCCACCAATTTCTAAAGTCGTTGCTTGTCCATCACTTCCGAGCATTGAATCATTGTCTTTGGTAAAGTCAGCTTTCATACGGAACCCGATTCCAGAATCACCAATTACACTATTACTGGATGAAGCCGTTGGACTATTGGCATTTCCTAGAACACTTTCATTGCCTTTTGTACCACGAAATTGCAACGATGAATTGACCATTCGCCCGCTGGCACCTACACGGATGAGTCCTTTAGCTCCTTGAGGATTATTTGTATTGCTATTTAAAGCATATGGGTCATTTGAACTCACGTTCTTATTCAACATCACTTCGATATTTAGACCCGAGTTTGTTGTTTCACCCTCTGCACCTGACTTACCATTGCCATAGGTTCCTGTGTTAATAAATCCTGCTTTTTTTGAAGCCGAATTTGCAACACGGTTTAAATCCACATAACCCAAATTATCATTAGGCGTACTACTCATACCTGCAATGTTATCTGTCGAACCTGTACGTGTGTTCGACTGCATTCTCAATCCCTCAACCTCATCCACAAAAATAGCACCACGTGCTTTGAAGTTGAAGTTGAAGTTGTTTAAAACAAGTTGGTTGAGTTGATTTCGTGCATCAGTCTGCCCTAAATAGATATTGGCATTTTTAATCCCTAGTGCGATTTCGCTAAGGTTCTCTTTGCTGAATAAGCCGTGAATCGTTCTAAGCGATAAATCAGTATTGGAAGTGGTTTGTAAAGCCAATTGACCCATTGAAAAACTACAACGGCTTGAGCTCTCATTATCACAAATTCTGAGATTATTCATGGTCACTAAAGCAGGTGTCACACTGGCATTGAAGTCTAACCCTGCTTGGTTCGCATTGCTTCCAGCGTTAATTTTAATGTCTGCCCCTAGTGTTTGATTAGATACATTACTTTTTCGAATAAAGACATTATCTGCTGTTGCCTGCAATGTATTATTGGTTGCTCCACTACTGCCACGACCTGCTTGATCTTGCCAATAGACCTGATCCATGTTGGCTTCAGTCAATGTTGTCGAGATATGAACACCATCTTGACCATTTACATTTCGCAAAGCTTCGTCATGCATCACTTCTAAAGCCATAGCATGACCACTTGCAAGCAAGATACTCAGGCTTAATGCATTCATAACCAGCAATGAGCTGTGATTATATTTTTTATTGTTCATCACATTTCCTTATGCATCTTAAATTTCAACAACGCTGGTGACTGCCGTCACAACCAAACATCATGACTTTACCCTGAACAGCTAAATTACCATTCATTTTTAAACCCATAAAACCAGTTTCTCGCCCATGGTCATATGCAGAACGAGGAGCATTAGATGAATCATAACGTGTCACTTGCAGGTAACCATAGTCAGCAGGACTTGTTCCTACACCCTCAGTGGTGGCATTACTGGTAAATTTATCCTGACCAAAAGCCAAAGCATCAAAACCAAAATTACGAATTTGAATTGGCTTAGATGCATCAAAGCTCAGTTGCATCGCTGCTTTAAGCTGATCAGTACCAGAATCATTTTTATAGCTGAGATCTACACCATCCAAGCCAATCTTTTGAATATTTAGAGTGCCCTGAATCCCTTTAAAAACAAGCCATAATTTAAAACCATCTGTACTACTTGCTTGACCATCTTTGATATAGCGATTATTGACAGCAAGCGCGAGACGACAATATTCCACATCCTTACACAGTGCATCATCAAACACATAACGTTGAACATTATTCTCAGTCACTAACTTTTGGTTTAAAGAAAGTTTTAATGAGAGATCAGCTCCAGCTTGTCCTTCAACATTTTTTAAAGCTTCATCTGACATGGGCTCAAGTGCATAAGTCATTGATGCTATAACACTGAATAGGACAGCGACTAATGAATTTTTCATGAATGCTCTCCTATAATCCTTTTGTGGTGATTTTCATATGCTGAATAAGAACACCATCAATGACCGCAGAACCCATATTTTTAAAATTTGACGGTGGCAATGCAGCATTAGGCGTTTGGGGAATTGGATTGACTGCACCAAAACTTATACCTACTGCATCTGATCCTTTATAAGCACTTAAAGTATTATTCTCAGCGTTATAAGAAGTACTTCCAATAGTGATACTGCTATGTGTTGCATTCGTCCCTTGATAGCCATTCAAACCATTGTTACCACATTTATAAAAGTTACAGGTTGAGCCCGCATATTCTGTCGAGTTTGGATTGCTATAATCTGTGTATATTTTTTTATAAATTTCAGGTTTATTTGGAATACGCGTGAGTTCCAAACTAAAGTTTTTACCATCAGAGCCTAGAATCAAAGGCTGATAGAGTGAACCCAATACGATATTGGCATTCAAATTCTGAATAAAGATACCCTCATTGGCATCAAATACTGGTGCCAGAGTATTGTTGATGGCAGGGGTTTGTAAATTAGGAGTGTCTGATGTTTCACGCGTACTCAGTCTAAGAATATTGGCTGTTTTATTCCCCGTCGTCAGATTTTGACCATCCCCTGAGTTCAAACGCACAAGTCCAGCAACACCCAAGGTGTTGTTATAAAATGCACTCATGCCTGCTTGGTTACTTGCACCATTTAAAGTTTGAAAGATTTTTATATTACTTCCATTAATGGAAAAATTATTCCAAATGGCCTGTAAACGAAGTCGATTAGCACGATCCGCATTACTCGTTCCTGCTTTTTCACCCAATTGGTAAAGTAGTGGATCCCCTTCTTTACGAGAAGGATCAAGCACAAAAGCATCCGCCCACATGGCCATCTTCAATCTGTAAGCATCAAGACCATTGGCTGCATCCGTAGGACGAACTGTGTCCATTAATGGAGCTTCAAGCGTCAAGAATGGAACCTGACAGCTAGGATCATTACTTATACATGTTTTATTTAAATCAAAATTTGGAACCTGATTTTCAGTACCGACTCGAAGTAGCCATGGATTGGTTGCTGTTCCCCATGATCCTATACGTGCATCTTTATCTGTCGCAGCTAAGCGCGTATTGTGATTATTATCAGATTTAGATAATGCGAGACCATACACGAACAAATCAGCCTTACCCACGGAATGATCTTCTGACCCTACTGTTCCATTTTTATTGGTATCCAATGCCGCATCCGTTAAAGGCCCCACTGGAATGAGATGAATATATCCAGTATCTTTTTGGCGATTCATTAAATCTGCCGCAGTTGAATTTTCCCCTTGAAAAACAAAATAAGCATCTTGAGGAATCATGGCGACACCCTCACCAGTCGTCGCACTTAAATTTTCATCCGAAAGAGGCTGCAATGCGTAGAGCGAAACCGTAGTAAGCGTCATTAAACTTGCAAGTAAAGTCTGATTAAATATGTTCGTATAATTAAGTGCCATCTCGACCTTCCCGTATACGATGCCTTGCACCATATTTATATTTTTAATTGTTCAGAGAAGAATTCCATGCTTCTCTTTTAATATTAAGATTACATCACAGTTTATAGTATATAAATGAAGTGGAATTTGCAAAAAATTGCGATTGGGTTGGCATTTTTTCCGATAAATGAATAAATTCAATTTTTCAAATACTTATAAAAAAAGCAAACTCATTGAGTTTGCTTTTTGCATGAAGTCTTACAATTCAATACTTATGTTTTAGGTAAAGTTACACCTGTTTGACCTTGATATTTTCCACCACGATCTTTATAAGATGTTTCGCACACTTCATCAGACTCAAAAAACAACATTTGAGCAACACCTTCACCAGCATAAATACGTGCAGGTAAATTGGTTGTATTTGAAAATTCCAAGGTCACATGACCTTCCCACTCTGGCTCAAGTGGCGTCACGTTTACAATAATACCGCAACGTGCATAGGTTGATTTACCTAAACACACCGTCAAAACATTACGTGGGATACGGAAGTATTCTACTGTACGAGCAAGTGCAAATGAGTTAGGTGGAATAATACACACGTCAGCTTCGATATCTATAAAACTTTTATCATCGAAATTTTTTGGGTCAACAATAGCAGAGTGAACGTTTGTGAACACTTTGAACTCACGCGCACAACGAACATCATAACCATAGCTTGAAACGCCATATGAAATGAGTTTTTGACCATTTTCGTCTAAACGAACTTGGTTTTCTGCATACGGTTCAATCATGCCGTGTTTTTCGCTCATTTCGCGAATCCAACGATCAGACTTAATAGCCATTTATTTATTCCCAGAATACATATTCAATTACTGCGCTGTACTTTAACTGAAAACCCCGTCAATGGAAATAACCCACGATTTGTATTCCTGTTCAGTCTGCTGCGGTGAATCATCTTAAAGACTTAACAATGCCGAATAACTCATTGGAATTGAGAAACTCATCAGGACTAAGGATGCTGTTTTTTGCATATTGGACTGGTTTAACCATTTAATTTTATTATTGGCTAACAGCGACCCAATGAGTGTCCAAATAAAAGCGATGGGTAGGATCAATAAAATAAACATCAACATGTGCGCAATATAATAATCTACACTCACCCAAACAATTGCAGGGAAAATAGCCGAGGCAAAAAGCAAAGCTTTAGGATTGAGTAAAGTTGCACAGAATAATTCAGAAGCTTTGATGGTGGGCTGATTCAACTGATGTTCTACGTTGGCAGTGCGCCATAATTTGATGGCCAGATAGATAATATAGAATGAACTAAATAATTTTAATATCACTGGCAAAATTGGCAAATGAGTGGTGACACGACCAATTAAAAATCCCCATGCAGTGATGGCAATAAGATAGCCTAATGCTTCCGCGGGTATTAAGCGAAATGACTTTTTAATACCTACCTGTATGCCTGAAGATGCAAGTAAAGTATTGGTTGGTCCGGGTGTGAATAAAATCGTGGTAACCAACGCAATAAAGAGCCATGAAATCATAGGATGACCTCGCTGATAATGCGCTCAGATTAATCAAGATTATTTCAATTGGCAAAATATTATTTGTGTGAAAATTTCTCAAGAATGAAACACAATTTTTTTTGTAATATTTTTCATCAGGTTAGTTTGTCATTTAAATTATAACTCTGAAGTCACACAATGTAATCGAAACGAAAAACATGATGTACTCTTGCAAAAATGCTTATAGCACGTTCTTCATCGATGAAATTCAGCATCACAGTCCATTCACGCTGTGATGCTGAGTTCAAGCATTAATTTGACTGTTGTTCAGCTTCTTGAACCAGAATATTTAAAGATTTCTTTTGGAATTCTTCAGGATAATCAACATAAGGAATGATGGCAGCAGAAGCTGTCGTTGACAGAATGAGAGAAATCATAACCATCTTCATTGCAGTGATTGAACGCATTTCTATACCCATATAACGTGAAATTTCACAAAATATTTTAGGTAGAAAAATTAGAGTAAATAATCCTAAAACGACGAACGGTCAACAAAAAAACCTGCCTAAGTCAGACTTAGACAGGTTTAACATTGAGTCTTTTCAAATACTTAGAAAATCCGACTTTTATCTTTTTCAGCTTTAGGCAATGCAGCTGCAATCTTCTGTGCAATTTCAATATAACTTTCTGCTGCATCGCCACCAATCAATACAGATGGTTTACCTTCATCGGCATGCTCTCGGATTTTCACATTCAATGGTAAACGTCCAAGTAATGGAATATCGTATTGTTCCGATAACTTATCGCCACCACCAGTACCAAAGATTTGCTCTTCATGGCCACAGTTTGAACAAATATGTGTCGACATATTTTCCACCACGCCCATCACAGGAATTTGAACACGGTTAAACAATTCAATACCTTTGGTCGCATCCATCAGTGCCACGTTTTGCGGTGTCGTCACGATCACTGCACCAGTCACTGGAATACGTTGTGCCAGAGTTAATTGAATATCCCCTGTTCCTGGTGGCATGTCGATCATTAATACATCAAGATCAGGCCAAAGGGTTTGGTTGAACAGTTGCATCAATGCGCCTGTTGCTTTTGGACCACGCCAAGCCACAGGAGTATTGTGATCTCCTGTCAGATGACCAATCGACAACACCGCCATACCAAAAGCATCCAACGGTACAAAATGTTCTGCCTCGATCATTGGGGTTTTACCGGCATTACCAAGCATCGTTGGGATACTTGGACCATAGATATCTGCATCCAATACACCTACTTTCAGCCCGAGCTTTTGTAATGCCAAAGCTAAATTGACCGTAGTGGTTGATTTGCCTACACCACCCTTACCTGACGAAACTAAAATCACGTTCTGGATACGTGGATGCTTAGGTACATCACGTTGCTGTGGTGCAGCTTTTTGAATCGGTGCTTCTTCTTGTTGAGGTTGGTAATTCGCATTCGCTTGTTTTACCGCATCCTGGCTTGCAGATGCATCTACAACAGGAGGCAGATTAGATTTTGGGGCCTCAGCTTTTTTACTTGAACAGCTTTCACCTGCTGCATGGTTGTGCCCACAGCCACCTTGTTGTTGAGCATGACTTCCAGTTTTCTGCTGAATGACATGCATATTCAGCTCTTTAATCCCACACTTTTCCAAAGCATCAGCCAGTTCATCGTGAATTTGCTGTAACTGATCTTTTTCACTTGGCACGGTATTAATGGTAATTTGAAGTACATCACCTTCAACATTGACCTGTGTGATTCGATCTTTCAAAAAATTGTCAGAATTCGGCAAAACGTAGTGTTGTAATACGTGTTGTACAGCCTCTTCATTCACCTCCTTTGAGGGTGAAAAAACAGATTTGAGTGAAGAAAGCCACGACATACCGTACTCCAAGTCTGGACAGAAACTGATAAAGAAATAGTTTAACGAGAAATATCAACAAGGTTAAGCAACAATATATTGATCCCCGTTTGAATAGAAATATGTTAGTCGAATTCCAACTAAATTAGTCAGCTTTTTTATTATTTTTATTGGCGTATCTCGATTGATGTCATTGATACAGGCTATAAACTTGATTTCACTGTTAAACGCCTTGATTCATGTTGCAAGTGATTCATGCTTTCAACAAATACCAACACAATAGCGAATTTTTAACATTAAAATTGAAAAGAATATAAAACCAAGATAACGCTACGATATGTCTTTAAAACAAATAAATCTGAAACTTAAATTAAAAACACGCTCAATAACTGCCCTAATGAGCACAATGCTCCTTCTACCAATTTTAGGCTATGCCGCCAATGAATCCCGAAGTTTTCGTACTCCTTCAGGACAAATCATCAGCTTAGGTGACTCTTATGCAAAATTAAGCTCACACATGAAGCAGACGCCGACTTCAACACAACATTATGAATGGAAAGAAGGAAAAAATCGTTTTACGGCTTATAGCTATACCTACGAATTTCATGATCTGATTTACACCTTTACTGTGGTGAATAATGAAATTAGAAAAATCGAATGGATTAGAAAAAATTAAAAAAAAAGCTCATCTGATGATGAGCTTTTTTGTGATCAATTTACTTTTTCAGTTGATCAATTTTTTCTGATGCTTTTGCTTTAAGATCCGCAAATTTTTCACTCGCTTGATCTTTCAGGTCATGTAATTTATCTGCTGCTTGCTCTTTCAAATCTACCGCTTTATGTTTTAAATCATCTAAAGTTGAATGCGCTTCAGAAGAATTTTGCTGCGTGTCATGTTTAAGATCATTCAGTTTTTTTTCACCTTCAAGCTTGGCTTCTGCTGCACCATGCTTCACTTGATCCAATGCTTTCTCGCCTTTCAGCTCAGCTTCCTTCGCCTTCAATTTCAGATCATCACCGAGTTCTGAAGCTTTGTTTTTTAAGTCATCAATTTTATTATTCGACATCTTCAATCCTCTTTATCGCTTTGATAGTGAATCTTAGTTATATCGAAGATTTGCAGTGCTCATCGTAAATGTTTCGAATCACTACAATTTCTCACATGATGATGTAGAACAACACTACGCTGTAACTTTTTGAGTTGAAAATGATGAATTTAGGAGCGAATACTCGACATAAAGTTCAATGCAGAAAACAACCAAATAAATAAAATAAAGCTTCGTGCTTGTGTGAAATGCTCGACATCCGTGCCATGCAAAATGTTATGACGTGTCGCGGTTACATTCGAGCTTGAATCCATTTTATAAGCCGCGAGTTCTGCAAAGTATGGATTAAGCTCAATGGCAATCTTAGATTTATGCCAAAGGCTCTTAATTTCATTGCCTTTCAAACCCGGTACAATTTTATAAACATCGACTAACTTGGTGACATTTTGCTTTAAGAATGCTTGTTGAATCAGCACATCTGTCAGTAAACCTTCAAGTTGGGCATAAAGTAATGGTACACAACCTGCATAACAGCCGAGTTTATACATTTTAAAAGCTTCGATAATCACAGAACGACGCAAGGCTTTATTCTGCTCATCGATCTGCATAGCATCGAAAGCGGTCAACACATCTTTTTGAAAAGCTTCAGTGTTAATAACATCAAGTAAGTTAAAACTTTGCACATCTTCATAAGCATGAATTTGTTGCCAAAAGTGCATCAGATTTAACGCATCATTGGCAACTTTCGAACCGACAGGTTGATCCAACTGATCGGCAAGCACATTAAAATATTCATCTTGCTGGGCAAGTTCACGTAAATGATTGACTAAAAGTGTATGTTCGCCTTGTGAGATTTGATCAAGATAATCCTGTGCCTGATTAAGAATTTGCTTACCCAGAGTTGGTAAGCCCTGCACATTCGATTTGATGCGTTTTACAGGTTGCTCATCTTCATAATCATCAAAATCGTCATACATGGTCAAACACTCAGGTGAATAGCAGGATGTCTATTATCCCTGATAAGTCTGTAACAAAGTAGCCTTTCCGCGTGCTCTAACTTTGTTAATAAATAAGAATTCATCAAAAGGCTTATGCAAGTCTCGCCTATCTCATGTAAAATTATCGCCCATTGCATAAAATACGAATGAGAGAGTCAGATCCGTGCGTAATATCTTAGTCACTAACGCCCTTCCATACGCCAATGGCCCGATCCATATGGGTCACTTACTCGGTTATATCCAAGCAGATATTTGGGTACGTGCGATGCGTGCAATGGGTCATAACGTGACTTATGTCTGCGCGGACGATGCTCACGGCACAGCAATTATGCTACGTGCTGAAGCCAACGGTATTACTCCAGAACAACAAATTGCCAATGTACAAAAAGAACATGAGCGTGACTTTGCCGGCTTCAAGGTTGATTTCGATCATTACGATTCAACCAACAGCGCTGAAAACCAAGCTCGCGCTTCTGAGATTTATATTAAGAACCGTGAAGCAGGCAATATTGCGGTGCGCCCTGTAACGCAATTGTTTGACCCTGAAAAAGGCATGTTCTTGTCTGACCGTTTTATTAAAGGCACCTGCCCGAAATGTAAAGCGGAAGATCAATACGGTGACTCATGCGAAGTTTGCGGTACAACGTATAACGCAACAGAATTGTTAAATCCAAAATCGACTTTAAGCGGTGCGACTCCTGTTGAGAAATCTTCAGATCACTACTTCTTTAAACTACCGAACTTTGGTGAATACCTACAAAAATGGACACGTGACGAAGGTCGTTTACCTGTGTCGATTGCCAACAAATTAGATGAATGGTTTGAAGCAGGTTTGTCGGATTGGGATATTTCTCGTGATGCGCCATATTTTGGTTTTGAAATTCCTGATGCACCAAACAAATATTTTTATGTTTGGGTCGATGCGCCAATCGGCTATATGTCGAGCTTTGAAAATTACATCAAAACTAAACGTCCTGATTTAAGCTTTGATGATTACTGGAAAAAAGATTCTCAAAATGAGGTGTATCACTTCATTGGTAAAGACATCGTGTATTTCCACGCATTGTTCTGGCCTGCAATGCTTGAAGGTGCCAACTACCGTACACCGACAAGCCTATTCGTAAACGGTTTCTTGACTGTAAATGGTCAGAAGATGTCTAAATCTCGTGGTACGTTCATTAAAGCGGAAACGTATTTAGAGCATTTAAACCCTGAATATTTACGTTACTACTTTGCGTCTAAACTTTCTGACAAAGTTGAAGATTCTGACTTGAACCTTGATGATTTCGTTCAAAAAGTGAATTCTGACCTTGTTGGTAAAGTGGTGAACATCGCAAGTCGTTGTGCGAAATTCATTAACACGAAATTTGACAATAAATTGTCTGCGACTTGTGCAGAGCCTGAGTTGGTTCAAAGCTTTATTGATGCTGGTGATTCAATTGCTCAGGCTTATGAAGCTCGTGAGTTCTCAACTGCGATTCGTGAAATCATGGCGCTTGCAGATAAAGCCAACCAATACATCGATGAGAAAAAGCCTTGGGCTTTAGCGAAGATTGAAGGTGAAGAACAACAAGTTCATGATGTGTGTTCAGTGGGTATTAACCTATTCCGTCAATTGGCGGTGTACCTTGCGCCTGTATTGCCAACATTGGCAGAACAAGTTCAAGCGTTCTTACAGCTTGACAGCTTCAACTTTGAATCGCGTCAGCAAATCTTGGTTGCACATGAAATTGCATTGTTCCAACCATTGATGCAACGTGTTGATCCGAAAGCGGTTGCTGCCATGGTGGATGCATCTAAAGATTCTTTAGCTGCCCCTGCTGAAGCACCAAAAGCTGAGAAGAAAAAAGAGAAAGCCAAAGAGAAGAAAGCTGAGCCGAAAGTGGGTGAAGCTGAAATTATCGGTATCGAAGACTTTATGAAAGTTGACCTACGTGTAGCGGAAGTTCTTGAAGCCGCAACGGTTGAAGGTTCAGACAAGCTTTTACAACTGACTTTAAATGTTGGTGAAGCTGAACCACGTAATGTGTTTAGCGGTATTCGTGAGTTCTACAAGCCTGAAGACTTAAAAGGCAAATTGGTGGTGATGGTGGCAAACCTTGCACCACGTAAGATGCGTTTTGGTATTTCAAACGGTATGGTACTCGCTGCGGGTAATGGCGACGGTGTTTGGGTGATTTCACCTGAATCTGGTGCTAAACCGGGTGATAAAGTGTCTTAATTTTTAGATTAAGATAAGAAAAAAGCCTCTACTGATGTAGGGGCTTTTATGTATTAGTATTTTATGGTACTAATTTTTTTACTACGTCTAATAAAGCCGAGTTGGATTTTAAAATTTCTGTATTTAATTTAGTTTGATCTTCAAATGAAGAGTTACTTCCCTTGGGGTTATCTACAATGCTCTGTCCAAAATATTTTTTTGCTAAATCGGCTTTAATTTCATTTTGCTTATCTTCGGGAAGATTTAATAGATACTCAGGTAATGCCTCTAATTCCATATAAGTTTGATGTGCTTGTTCTGCTATTTGTCGATAAAAGCCAATTTGTTTAAAACAATAAGTAAATAAAGTAGCTATTACAGCTATTATTGTTAGTTTAGTAGTAATAGCATTACTGACTGATAAATCATCAAAGAATTTGTATGCAAATAGCTGACAAATAACTAAGATTACAGATAACACAATTAGCATCATGATATAAAGTTCATAAACTTCTACAGTTCGTTTATATTTTTCATATTTATCTCTATAAATAAATTTTGTTTTTTTAGATGCGGCTTCATTTTTATATAGTTCTAAATCTCGGATTAAATTTTCGCTTCTTTCGTAATTATCTTTTAATTTTGGCTCTAGCACATTAGATATTTTTTTATTAATAAGTTCTATTGATATAGTACTCAAGTTGCTTAAATTTATGAGATCACTATATATAAATAATATGTTTTGATCTATTTTAAAGAGATATGGAATTTCTCCTCCGCTTTTTTTCCAATCTTTAAACTCCTCGGGAATATAAATAGCAAAACTACGGAAACAATTATTTAATCTATGAGTGGCATTTGAACTCATAGAGAAAAAAAAATTCTTAGAGTCCTCGCTTAGAGAGCTGATATTTTTTCTTAAAAAATCATCTTTTTCTTGTATTATTTTAAAATTTTCTTTAATTCTTTTACCAGTCTCCTCATGGCTAACAGGTATGTCATATTCATAATGTTTACTGAAAATTTCACCAATTTCAGTATTACTTTTGGTATCTAGATAACCATTAATACGCTGTATATTGCTACTAATCTGTTCTATATTTAATTGATTCATATTTTTTTATGAAATAGAAAATTAATTAAATTATATTTTATTAATTTTTAAATTTATAGGTGATCTGAATGAAAAATCTAAAACCAATCCTCCTTACAATAAGCCTTTTAACAGCATCATTTACACAAGCAGTGATTCCTGCATCATCACCCGCAGCCAAACCCCAAGTGGCAGGCTATTATCATTACGACTTTTATGGTCATCAGATCACTGCTTTATTAGATGGAACAAACTACCTCAATCCATCTATGTTTAAAGGCTTAAATGACAGTGAAAAAACTGAGATTCTTAAAAAATACGCAGCGATCAATGACAAAGGCATCCAAACCTCAGTCAATGCATTTTTGATTAATACAGGCAATCAGCTTTTAATGGTCGATAGCGGTGCGGCAAGCTGCTTTGGTACACATTTAGGCTCAATCTATAACAACCTCAAAGCATCAGGTTATCAGCCTACACAAGTGAATGGCATTTTCCTGACCCACTTACACCCTGACCATGTCTGTGGTATTTCAAACAATGGCGTGGCGAATTATCCAAATGCGATATTGCATATTTCAAAAACCGAATATGACTATTGGCTGAGTCCAAACACCGTAAAAAAACTGCCAAAAGATAAGCAAGCAGGCTTTTTAGGAACAGTTGAAAAAATCAAAGCAGCACTTGCGCCATATGAAAAAGCTAAAAAGATTAAAGTCTTTTCAGACAAATCTTTACGCTTCGGCGATGTCGAATTTAAACCATCCTTTGGTCATACCCCAGGACATTACAGTTTTAAACTGAAAGCTGATGGACAAGAAGTGGTGTTTATTGGTGACATCGTACATTCACATACCTTGCAGTTCGACAAACCTGAAACCGCGATTGAGTTCGATATCGATCCACAAACAGCAATCCAAACACGTTTAAAACATTTTGCTGAATATGCCAAAGAAGGTCAGCTTATTGCAGCACCACATTTACCATTCCCGGGGCTTGGGCACATTTATTCCAAAGATGGACAAAGCTATCAGTGGGTGCCAGTTCACTTTAAAGATTAAACTAAAGTCACGTAATGGTTGAAATTTCAAGTATTTTTATTTAAAGTTCCCTCGCTTAAAAACGGGGGTAAACTAATGAAAAAATTATTAATTTCAATTATCGCAGCAACTTCAGTATTGGCGACAGGCTGTTCAGTTCGTATGGCTGATATGACAGTTGCTTCAACTAAAAACTATAATCTCAACTCTAATCAGTTCGTGAAAGGTGAACGTGTAACAGGTGAAGATAAGGTCCCAGTTGTCTTGTTCCCTTTAGGGGTTCCAAACTTTAAAACTGCTGTAGATCGTGCTATTGAAAAAAACCGTTGCGCTGTGGCTCTTTCTGATGTGGTGATCACTCAATTGAATCAAGCATTCATTGTTGGTCAAATTGGTTATCGTGTAGAAGGTACACAAGTAATTGACCGTTCACAGCCTGAATGTAAGAAATAAGATTTTAAAAAAGCCTCTAATACGTTTAGAGGCTTTTTTATGGGCATATTTAAATCAAAAATTAGGTGTCTAAATTTACGTTCTGTCTTCGGTCGATATATTCAACATAACCTCGCCCCTTACGTTCAGTTCCATTCAGCAAACCACTCCACTGATAAGAACTCACATAACCTGCAGCTAAACCATAACAATATTCCGTATCTGCCACCGCAAGAATATCTAACACTTTCTCACCTTGATGATGTGCAATCCATCTGAAAGACTGAGGCACCTCCATTTCAAAACCGTCAGGTGTTATTTTCGGATCAGGCTTTAATGCGATCACTTGAAAAGCAACCTCACCATCATATTGAATAGAAGTACCATCAATATGGCGATAAGACACCGCGGTATAAGTAGGTTCACCTGCAAAACCGATATAGGCCAAGACCAATTGTGACTCATCATCTATGTTGATGACTTGATAACTAAAACTGTCTAAAGGCACCAATCCTGTGGTCGGTTTATTGGGAGTCGGCAACATTGAGCTTGAGACTGCTTTCCAATGTTCCAGTGTACATAACCCTTTAACTTCAACACGTTTTCCATGTTGGGTCAAATGACCGTCATATTGCATCAATACACTAAAGTGCTGATATAACATGCTATGTGCAAACCACGTAATGGCAGGCGTCGGGGTTAACCAAATATCAACTTGCAGATCATCACGTTCAGATACTAGATGATAACTCCCTTCAATTTCAGCAAGGAAAGATTCTCGACCAAACTCAACCTTAAATGGCTTTTGATGGAATACAATTTCGTCTTGAATATTATAAATGCGAAAGGCTTCTTCATCTGTCGATAAGGCTGTTCCATGAACCAAAGTAGCGGTATTTTCAGGACTAAGACCAGAAATCGACTTGGGTAAATGCGTTATCTTCGCACCAACATCACCAATGACAGAAGCATAGGACAGATATCGAAAAGGCTCAGGCAAATCTGGAATCATAACTCCATAATGCGTACTCGCGAATTGACGATGAAAAACATGCGCGTCTAAATTATATTCGCGTGGTAAAAGTGCTTGTTCTTCTGGCTCTACTGCACCCAAAAGGTTTTTGGCCATTTGACCCAATTGATAGTAGAACTTTTGTTGTAGACTTTTATTTTTTGAATGACTACTGAGGAGAGAATACATAACAAACTCACAAACAATGAGAGATGTTTACACCCTAAACAACCTCTCCTCAGTTCTTTATAGCTGATCAGGACTGGCAAATGTGAATTCAGGTCAGATCATAAAAATTGTTAGACAAGATTAAAAATGTGATCTACTTCACACCAAAAATCAACTTCAATCCGAGCACAGACATCACAATGCCCGCACCACGATCAAATACTTTCTTAAATTTTAAATACACCGCACGCGGTTTTTCCGCTGATAATGCAACCGCCACCAACGAGCACCAACCAGCATCGATAAAAAAGCACAGCATTGGTAACACAAAGTAAAAATACAACGGAATCTCTTTGGGTAATAAAGCTGTGAAAATACTGGCAAGTACAATCGCAATTTTAGGATTCGACAATTGAGTAATTAAGCCTGTGGTAAATGCACGTCGTAAACTCATCGGATGCAATGCAGAATGATCAGCTTCGATTGGATCTTTGGCATGTTTAATAATTTTATAAGCCAAAAACAATAAATATAATCCACCGCAGATTTTCAAAGCCAAATATGCTGAAGGCACTGCAACTAAGAATGCCTGTAAGCCTAATACTGCCAATAAACCAAAAATCGCAGCACCGAGACCAGTTCCCAGTGCAGTAAATAAACCATGTTTACGCGAAATAGCGATTGAATTTTTAGCGACATAGATTGAAGTCGGCCCCGGACTCATTGCGCCCAGTAAAAGTGCTGCTGCAATCGAACCTAAAATCCAAATTGATTCCACATTAATTCCATAGTAGATGATTGATTTATCGCGTTATTCTACTTGGAAGCCTTATGAATATTTCCCTAATTATTTGAGTGATTTTTTTAAATATTAAAATTATTCACTATTTATTTCATTATTTTTAGCGAATTAATTTACTGTATAAATTAAATACAATTGATTTTATAAAAAATATCCAAGTCATGCTAATCATCATCTGACAGTGCTTCATTATATGCAGTTTCATGTGGAGACAGACGATAGTCCCTTTCCTGTACAGGTACGCCAGCAATAACCATACTTCGAGCTTCTGTTTTAGGTTTGTTTAGAAAATCCTGCTCACAGCCTAAGGTCGTTAAAACGAACAAACCCAATAATAAAATGGATAGAGATTGCTTCATGCCACCCTCCCAAAATTCCGTTTTCTTTCAGATTAGCACTTCTGATTATTTTTTAAACATATTTTTTCACTGTTTTTCAATTTCTCCGAGTAAGAGCTAAGATTCGAAATCCGCTATACTCTTAAAAAACCAAATGCTCGCACTATGTTTGATACGATTGCCCAACAGGTTCAAGATCAGGAAATTTCTTTAAATGGTTTAAACATCACAGTTCGCCGTTTAGACCAAATTCATCCACATATCTCTGGAAATAAGTTTTATAAACTGAAATACAATTTTATTGAGGCAAAACGTCAAGGCTTTCAAAATGTAATGACCTTTGGTGGGGCTTATTCAAATCATATTGCCGCCACAGCGTTTGCTGCGCATCAATTTGGCTTTCAGTCTATTGGGATCATTCGTGGTGAGGAACTCAAAAACTCAGCCCGCAATCACACCCTCGCCACCGCAGAACGTTTTGGTATGGCGCTGCATTTTATCTCACGAGAAGCATATCGACACAAAAATGATCCTGAGTTTTTAGCTCACTTAGCGCAACGCTTTCCTGAAAGTTATTTAATTCCAGAAGGTGGCACCAACTCGCTTGCCATTCAGGGCACTCAAGAAATTTTAAAAGATGCTGATCAGACCTTTGACTTCATTTGTTGTGCTGTCGGAACAGGCGGTACGATTTCAGGATTGATTGAGCGCAGTTTAAACCGTCAAAGAATTATTGGATTTTCTGCATTAAAAGGCAATTTTCTGAATGATGAAGTAAAACTACTGACGGGTAAAAACAACTGGCATATCACTGATGATTATTGCTTCGGAGGCTATGCCAAAACCCGACCTGAACTGATTCAATTTATTGAAAAGTTTGAATATGAATACCGTATTCCACTTGAACAAGTCTATACCGGAAAAATGATGTTTGGCATTCATGATCTTATACAACAAAACTATTTCCCCAAAAACGCTAAAGTTTTAGTCATTCATTCGGGCGGGCTTCAAGGTCGAACGATTTAGTTGATCTTGCTTCTGCTTCTGTTCGCTTGAATTAATCCGATAATGCTCAGTTCATCGTAATTTACCGTTATAATTGCGCTGTTTCGTTTTTTGATTATTTTCATGTCTTCCAAGCAATACGATGTTTTAGTAATAGGTGCGGGTGCATCTGGTTTAATGACCGCATATATGGCTGCTCAACGTGGGCGTCGTGTCGTGGTGGTTGAAAAAGCCAATAAAGTGGGGAAAAAAATTCTCATGTCAGGTGGAGGTAAATGTAACTTTACCAATCTGTATGTTGAGCCTGACAACTATATTTCTCATAACCCGCATTTTGTTATCTCAGCACTCACCCGTTATACCAATTGGGATTTCATTGGCTTGGTCTGCGAATATGGCATTGAATACGAAGAACGTAAACACGGTCAGCTCTTTACCCTTAACGGCGCGAAAGAAATCTTAGCCATGTTACTTGCTGAGTGTGACAAAACTGGTCTAGTCGACATCAAAACCAGTTGCGAGGTGAAAGCCGTCAACGCCCTTGAGGAGCACGGTTTTCAGGTGGCAACCAATTTAGGTTTTTTTGAAGTTGAATCTGTCGTGGTCGCATCTGGTGGTCTCTCAATTCCGACGCTTGGTGGCTCAGGCATTGGCTATGAGATTGCTAAACAATTTGGACACTATGTTTATCCAACTCGTGCAGGTCTAGTCCCCTTTACTTTTTCTGATGGTTTCAAAGAAGTGACGACACGACTTAGTGGCAATGCTGTTGAAGTGACATTAAGCAATCATCTCAATAGCTTTACTGAAGCACTCTTGTTTACGCACCGTGGTTTAAGTGGTCCAAGTTCTTTACAGCTCTCAAACTATTGGGATGTGGGTCAAAGTTTTAAAGTCGACTTTTTACCAAGTATCGATCTCTTGAATTTTTTTAAAACTAAAAAACAAAATCAACCTAAAGTGTTACTTCGCACCTTACTCGCTGAACACTTACCGAAGAGTGTCGTAGTTGAATTACAACAGTTGATTTGGATGGATCAAGCTGAAATATCAATCGGGAATATCAGTGATGAGAAGCTAGAGGCGATTGCCCAGCGCCTTCACGCATTTGAAGTTAAACCTTCTGGGACTGAAGGTTACCGTACGGCTGAGGTGACTTTAGGTGGAGTTGATACCACTGAAGTTTCCTCAAAAACAATGGAAAGTAAAAAGCAAAAAGGGCTTTTCTTCGTCGGAGAAATACTCGATGTAACGGGCCATTTAGGTGGATTTAACTTTCAATGGGCTTGGTCATCTGCACATGCTGCATCTGAGTATGTCTAATTAACAACAAGTATTGTTCATTTTGTAATTAAAGGGGCATCCTTCGCCCTCTTTGACTATCATCCCTATTGATCAATCGAATGCTTCATTATTCATTTATCTTTTCTAAAAGCAGAATTTATGAGGGTCTTTGGGCATTGGTATCAGTTGAATCAAGCATTTGTGTGGTTGGATCTGTTACTGCATCATCAATAGATGGTGTATTGAGTCTGTTGTTTTCAGTAGCTTTTGAATTTGCAAAAACAAAGCGGTAAGCGCTTGCTAAAAAACCCACGGTGATACCTGCAATCACTATTGGGGCGAATAATTTATTAAATTTCTTACTCATAATTTTTACTCTTTTTCATGAGGATCAGCCAAACCATGCTGACTGATCCCGACACAAATTTACATGTTATTTAAGGTCATTTTTAGGCTGTGTATTTTGATCTGACTCTCCTGTAGATCCATAAGGATTATTCAATGGTTGAGTTGGCGCTTCTACATCAATTTGCGTTGGTGGAATATCTTCATCTTGATATTCTTCCGCAACAGTTGAAGCATCCATTTGCTCAGTAAGTGGTGGCGTGACTTGTTCAGGCTGATTTGGTCTTGGCTTATTCGCGTCAGATTTCGCTTTATCGATTAAGTCAGTCAACAATCGCTCTGCAGGTTGGCGACCACCTAGACCAAATGCAAGTGCAAAAGCGACAGCAACCGCTCCAAGTGTTAATCCAAAGGCTAAATTTACGATCGAGTCAGCGATTCCCATTGCACGCAAGCCCATTGCCACAACTAAACCAATGATCAGTACTCGGACAAGATTCGCTAACCAATGTGCGCTATTGGTCTCACCACGTTTCACCACATTGGCAACTAGATTTGCTAGCCAGAAACCAATGACGAGGATAACTGCACCTAAAAGTACATTCGCTCCGAAATAAATGAACATCGCAATCAAATCACTAATTTGATCGAAGCCCAAACGATTCGCAGCTTCAGACACCGCAAAGAGCATGGTGAAGAATACAATCAAATGACCGACAACTTTTGATATTTTGGTTTGACCCAAAAATCGTTGCATATCGAGCTTTTGAGGAATGTTATCAACACCTGTCCCAGCGATCACTTCAACCACAAGATTAGATACGAAACGTGAGACCACATAAGCAATGATCAGGATTAAACCTGCTGCGATGATATGTGGAATTGCATTCATGATTTCATACAACATAGCCGTTGCTGGTTGTGAAATCGCGTCTACACCCAAAGCCTCAAACGCAATAATCAGTGAAGTAATGATGACTAAGGCAAATACAAATGATCCTAATAGCTTAGGCAGATTAGAATTTTTAAAAACTCCGACTTTTTCAGCTTGCTGTTGGACATTCAAACTTGAAAGTAGCCCTTCGACAATACCGCGTACAATTTTTGCCAAAATGTAACCAACAAATAAAATCACACCTGCCATAAAGATATTCGGCAAGTAGGCAACGGCTTCAGTCACCATATTCTGAACTGGATATAACAAACCATTTAAGCCCAAAATAGACAGCACGATCGGTAAGAACAGCAATAAAATGAGCCAATAAACAATTTCACTGATATTTTGGCTAAATGAGCTCACACCAACGTCTTGACTGAGCTTTTCATCCAATTGTGTACGACTGAGTAGTCGAGTTAATCCAACTTTGACCAAATTGGCTACGATCCATCCAATAAAACCAACTGCTACTGCAGCCAATAATTGTGGGATAAATAGTAAGAATTGTTGAACCATATTACTAAAAGGACCACTCACACTGGTCAGGTTTAAAACGTTGAGTGAACCGATAACAGCAATAATGAGGATCAGCCAGAAAACGACTCTGGAGATGATATTTTCTATATTTGAGCGATGTCCTGTCGCGCTACTTAATTTTTGATTGGTATTTAATTTTGCAAGTACCTTCTTAACCCCTGCGGCAACGATTAAAGCGATGATCCATCCTATGAGTAAAATGGCCACTGCAGCAATAATTGGTTGGAATTGCTCCCAATAATACATTGCATCAAAGCCCCCAGTTCGAGTGAAGTCGTTATATTCATCATTCATTGGTTACGCCTCTTCTTATGTTAAGTGTTCTGAATTACGATTGATTTAATTCTTTTCCCTAGATCATTTTTCGATCGCGTCATCACACCATAAATTTCGAATATTTTTTAATCAACTCAAAGCATCATAAATACAACACATTGTTGCAAATCAAGAAAAAACCCAGCCGAAGCTGGGTTTAAACGTGAAAAGTGTAGTGGTTTATTGATCGTTTGCGACCGCAGTAACGGTATTATCCACTGCTGAATCTGTTGCCGTTGCTGTATCTGCATTATCTTGAGTTGCAGGAATAGTCGTATCAGCAGGAATTTGACCTGGTGTTGGATCACGATCAGCGAGCATATAGAAAATGAAGGCTGCTAAAAAAATACCAACGATAATCAGAATATACACTGGGATCTTACTTTTCTTCTTTTGATCATTATGGGTCGGATGATTGGATTGATCTACCATGATGCCCCTCTTATGTATTTTGATGATTTTTTATACTAGCAATCTATCATGTTGTTTTGTGTGAAAAAACATTATCAATTCGTACCGATCAAAGCACATGAGCTGTGATGCAAAATAGAGTATAATATGCACCCTCCTCATTTTTATTGTCGATCTGTATGACCTATCGCCGACAAAGTGTCTCTTTAGATTTAGACACAGATGTCACTCATGCCTGTTCTTTGCATCATACCCGTGATGGGCATTTGATTGGAATTATTGAGTTTACGAAACCAAGCTATGTGCTGAAGTGGGGTGACTTAGAGTATTTCCGCCGTCGCACTGAAGAATTTTCGGTGATGCCCTTTCCTGAATGTGTCAACGGCATGATCATCGACATTCGTAACATCGCTTGCTTCTTAGATAATGAAGTGCCCATTATTCCTTGGCGTTTACTCGAGGAAGAATGCCCAATTCGTTTAGTGGTTCCACACGATCGTTTGGAACATTATGCAGGTTTATTTGAACCGACTTGGCTCACGAGCGATGTCGATACTGCGATTCAAGAGATTCGTCAATTTATGGATATGTTTGTCCATTAAGTATGTCGCATAGTATTCCTATGTAATTTAGAAAAAAACCTCCGAGATGGAGGTTTTTTTGTGCCTCAATTCCCTCTCCTCGTAGGATAGGATGATTTGGACTTACCAATAGTTCTCTACCGCAATATTTCCTTCACCACGACGATTCATGGTCAGGCCACGTGCTTTCAGAGCCTCTTTTGTATCTTCAACCATTTGGGGATTCCCACACAGCATGATATGTGACGTTTGCGGATTAAAATCGACACCTACGGTTTTCTCTAACGCTCTATTTTCGATTAATACTGGCAATCGATCATGCAATGGCGCATTTGGATCACGTGTAATAATTGGCACAAATTTAAATCCTGTATGACCTTCACCAAAGGTATCCGCGACTTCCTGAATTCGGTCTACGTAAGCCAATTCGCTTGCTGTCCTCACACTGTAAACCAAATGAATATTTTTATATTTTTGCCATACTTCAAAGTCTTGCAACATAGAAATAAATGGTGCGAGCCCCGTGCCTGTCGCCAATAACCACAGGTCATTTGGCATAGGTAATTGGTAACGTGCTAAAGTCAAAAATCCATAAGGAATCTTTTCCAAATAAAGTTCATCGCCGACTTTGAGATGTTGTAAATTTGATGTAAAAGCACCATCTGGTACAACAATTGAAAAGAATTCTAAGGTTTCATCAAAAGGCGATGAAACGACAGAATACGCACGTACCACTAAATCATCGCCAACTTTCAAACCAATACGCGCGAACTGCCCTGCGGTAAATTTAAAATGTGCGGGACGCGTCATGGTAAAGCTAAATAAAGTGTTGGTCCAACGATGTACAGAAAGGACTTTTTCTACGCTAAATTTTTCAATTGACATAATTTCTACGTGGCATGACAGACTGCGCTCATGGTAGCATGACAATATAATTTATTAATATTTTTTCACATTAAGGCTTCATTCATGCGCATGACATTACGCCAACTGGCTGTTTTCGTAGCTGTCGCTCAAGAGGGTACAGTAACTAAAGCAAGTGATGCTGTACGACTCACACAAAGTGCTGCAAGTATGGCGTTAGCAGATCTTGAAGATGGTCTCGGTGCACCATTATTTGATCGCTTAGGAAAACGACTTCAACTGAATGACTTGGGTCGTTTTTTACTCCCACAGGCGCTTGAAATTTTAGGTCGATGTGAATCATTTGAACAAGCAGCTAAAGGCGAGCTTCAAAGTATTGATCTTCGTATTGGGGCGACTTTGACCATTAGCGATTATTTGATGCCTGATTTAATGGCTGATTTTCTTCAATTACAACCACAAGCACATTTGCAACTTCAAGTGGGCAATACGCGTCAAATGATTGAAGCTGTTAATCAGTTCCAACTTGATTTAGCACTTATCGAAGGTTCATGTCACTTACCTCAATTACAATCGATCCACTGGCGTGATGATGAGCTTGCTGTGTGTTGCTCACCAGATCATCCCTTGGCGAAATTAGACCGCCCTCTGACCATTGAAGACTTTAAACAGGCTGAATGGATTTTACGTGAAGAAGGTTCAGGGACTCGTGAAGTCTTTGACAACGCAATCCTGCAAGACTTACCGAATGCCAATATTCGTTTAACTTTGGGTCATAATGAAGCTATTTTGAAAATTGTTGCTGGTGGTTTAGGCATGTCATGTATTTCAAAATTAGCCATTGAACCATTAAGAGAAAAACAGCAACTGGTGATTTTAGAAACGCCGTTCTGGCAACTCACACGTCCTTTATTTATGTTAGTACACCGTCAAAAATATCAAGGACCTGGTTTAAAAGCCTTTATGAAATTCTGTAATGCTTAATAAAAAAAAGCTCCTCATAGGAGCTTTTTTTATTTCTCAGCTTCTTTCTTTTGTTCTTTGATAATATGTTCTTGTTCTACCGCATAAATTTTTGCTTTTGCATCTTGCTCTTCTCTGTATTGCTCATATTTTTGAAATCCCCAAACACCCAGATTAATGAACACTAAAATAGGGACAATACTTGCAAATATCCATGGATTAAATTGCTTGTTTGGATCTTTTATCTTCTTGGCTTTTTTCTTGGATTTTTTATCAGTTCCGAATTCATCAACACGCGAACTCGTGATGAATTTTTGCGCATTAAACTTTAATTGAAAATGCGTTTTGACATCAGGGACTTCTTTACGTACAACTTTTGGTGGGCGCCCTTTTGCATGGGTTGGCTCGGGTAAATGATCATCTACGTTCTCTTCAGGCACAATCTCATTCAAAGGTTGAACTTTCGTGAGTGGTACGACAGCTGACTCATCTAAGACTGGCACACGGCGACTTGGCTTTGATTCGAGCATTTCTTTAATTTGCTCTTCCTCAAGAGGTTCACCTAAGGAAATTTTAGTTGCTGGATCTGAAACTTGATCTGCAAGATGTTCCGAGCTAGAACCATCTAGCACGATTGATTCTTTGCTCAACGTATTGAAATTTAGTTCAAAATCTTGGATTTGTTTTGGTGAGTCCAGCGTATTTCCCTGATCTGCAAGGCGCTTTTCGATCAGCTCATCTAGCTCTTGTTCAAACTTCTGAGACTTACCTTCTAAATCTTCGTGCGCACGATAAAAAAGTTGATTCAAGGGTTGCTCGACCCGTGCATGTTTATTGTCTAACCGCACGATAAATTTTGCATGACGTTGGTCGTCTTTATCGACCACGATACATTTCACACGCTCACCAATTTGAGGCGTGATACTGGAATTTGCCATGTCATTCAATACGAAATGTACATCAAAATCATGATCATTGATTTTGATAATTCCTGCTTTCAATGCAGGGTCGTACGAATGTAAAACACCCCTGTAAAACATGTTATTTCCCCAGCATAAAAAAGATTGATTCTTAGTAATTAGTTTTTTAAATTTATCGATGAATCAAAATCTTAATAAAAAAGGAGGCCTTAGCCTCCTCTATAATTTAATCAAATTTTAATCTTTTTGTACAGAACCAAAAATTTTATCGCCAGCATCTCCAAGACCCGGAACGATATAACCATTCTCGTTTAAACCGTTGTCTACAGCTGCGGTAAAAATGACAACATCAGGGTGTGCTTCTTCCACACGTTTAATGCCTTCTGGTGCTGCAACCAAAACCATCACTCGGATATCTTTACAACCACTCGCTTTAAGGACATCAATAGCAGCAACCAATGATGAACCAGTCGCAAGCATTGGATCAATAATCATCGCTATACGGTTTTGTACGTCAGGTACCAATTTCTTATAGTAAGTACGTGCTTCTAATGTTTCCTCATCACGCTCTAAACCAAGAACAGAAACTTTTGCACTAGGAATAAGATTTAAGAAACCATCAAGCATACCAATGCCAGCACGTAAAATTGGTACAACAGTAATTTTTTTACCTGCAATACGCTGTGTTGTCACCGGGCCATTCCAGCCATTAATTTCGTGATCTACAACAGGTAAATCTTTGGTTGCTTCGTAAGTCAGTAACATTGTGACTTCTTGCGCTAACTCACGGAAGTTCTTCGTGCTGATATCTGCACGGCGTAATAAACCTAATTTATGACGAATGAGCGGATGACGAATTTCTTGGATTGGCACGGGAGAACACCTGAAGCATAAATGTAAATTCTGTCTATTATAAATGTTTTTAATATAAGAAATAAGAAAAGCCCTCAATGAATGAGGGCTTTTTTTGTTAACAACAATAGTTTTTTTAGATTAATCGATCAACTATTGAAGAACGATATGTAATGGCGCGATCAATTGTGCTTGATTTGCCATCGCAATGACTGGATCTGGATATACACCGATTACAAGCACTGCAAGCGCAGCAAGCAATACCATAATACCACCCACTTTTTGCCCCCAATGTTTATCAGCATCAATACGTGGAGTGTCTGGTGGCGTCATATACATGACGATCATGACACGTAGGTAATAGTATAGACCAATACCAGAACCCACAATGATCATCGCAGCGAAGAACCAATGTGCTTCAGACACAACTGTCATGATCAGCATGAATTTACCGATGAAGCCTGCAGTTAACGGAATACCTGCAAGAGATAGCATCATCACAGTCAGTGTTGCCGTCAATACTGGACGACGCCAGAATAGACCACGGTAGTCTGCAAGTGATTCTGCTTCGTCATTGTTGTTGTATGGGCTAGACATCAATGCTACAGCACCAAACGCACCAATCGTCGTTAATACATACGTTAATACATATAAACTTACTGACGTTAAGCTTAAGAAAGATGTCGTAACAACAGCAAGGAATAAGTAACCAAAATGCGCAATTGACGAGTATGCCAAAATACGTTTTAAGTTCACTTGTTTCACTGCAAGCATGTTACCAATCAAGATTGATAACACTGCAATGACGATCAAAATCGTTTTGATCGATTCGATACCAATTACACCTGAAGACAGTAAGTAACGTACGAATAAACCAATCATTGCAACTTTAGCTACAGTAGCAAGGAATGTTGCAATTGGTGCTGGAGCACCTGCATACACATCTGGCGTCCATTTATGGAATGGCGCTAAAGACAATTTAAATGCAACAGCTGCGATGATTAAACCAAGACCTAAGATTCCAAATACAGTGGTAAGTTTCTCACCAAATTGAGGAATATAAGCTTGCAGCGCCATCATCAATTGAGGATCTTGAGACTTAGTTAACGCCCAGAACATATCATCCACTTGACCCGCAAATGATAATGAACCTAGAACTGAGTAAACATAAGCCATACCCATCAACAACATTGCAGAAGCAGTTGCTGAAAGTACAAGATATTTAATACCCGCTTCGAGTGACTTACCGCGTTGGTAGGTATAAGCAATCAGACCGTACACTGGAATCGACATTAACTCTAAGCTAATGAAGAATGATGCAAAGTGTGAACTTGTTACCATTAACATTGCCCCTGAAACAGAGATCAACATTAATAGATAAAGTTCTTCACGATTATCTTTATAGGTTTCGATATATGCATGTGACAGTGTGCAACAAGCCAATGCAGCAATCAAAATAATCACTTGATAGAACAGACCAAAAGCATCAACCATAAATAGGTTCATGACATTTGGTGAGATCTGAGAACCTGTAAACAACGTGAATAGAATATTCAACAATGCAAGGTTAAGACCGATAACAGAGACTGTCGCAATCAAATTATGATTACGTTTGATTGCAGTCAAAATCATTACGATGATTGCTGTTAAAGCAACAATCATCACAGGAGCTAATGGCATTAGCTCAGAAAATGATAGTGTGAAGTTCATGACTTATTGCATCTCCACATTTTCGAGTTGAGTTGTGGCTTGTTCAACCACTTCAACTACTTCTTGTACTGGAATGTAGCTATTCGCAATCCAAGCCAAACTTGATTCTGAAATATCAAGGAAGCTTTGTGGATACAAACCAAGCCATAACAGACCGAACGCACAAATTAACAAAATACCAAGCTCACGCGCATTAAGATCTTTTAATGGATTCGCATAGTGTTGTTTTTGCTCTTCGTTTGGCACACCAAATAACGCTTTATGAATCAGGATTAAACCATATAGACCCGCAAATACTAAGCTGATCGCAGCAATAATCGTGAATGTAGGGAATTGAGCAAATGCACCCATCAAGATGAGGAACTCACCAATGAAGTTACCTAAGCCAGGGATACCTACAAGCGCAGCAATAAAGAACATCAAGAAGAATGGTAAATACTGGAATTGACCACGAATACCACCCATCAAGCGTAAATCACGTGTGTGAAGACGCTCATACACTTGACCACACATAATGAATAATGCTGCTGACGATAAACCGTGAGCCAACATCATGACCATCAGACCTTGGAAGGTCAGGATGTTACCTGCGTAGATTGCAAGTAAAACAAAGCCCATGTGTGAAATCGACGTATACGCCAACAAACGTTTCATATCGGTTTGCTGGAAAGCACACCAAGCACCGTAGAAGATACCGATTAAACCGAAAATGATTGCTACATCAGCAAACTGCGCTGAAGCAACTGGGAAGAATGGAATGACGAAACGAAGTAAACCGTAAGCCGCTGTCTTAATTAAGATACCCGCAAGGTCTACAGAACCTGCTGTAGGTGCTTGTGCGTGCGCGTCTGGTAACCAACCATGCAATGGGAAAACAGGAAGTTTGACTGCAAAACCAATAAACAAACAAATCATAAATGCAAAGGCAATTGATGACGTTTGTGGGTTAGCATCCAATGTATTCGCAACAGCGAGTAAATGGTTATAACTGAAGCTGATTGTATCTGTCATCATGAAACCGTAGATCACAAGACCTAAGATACCAATCAACATGATCAGACCAGCCACCTGCGTGTAAATAAAGAATTTAGTCGCAGCGTAAACACGAGATTTACCAGAAGCACCTTTGTGGCCCCAGAGTGCAATCAAGAAGTAGATTGGAACGAGCATCATCTCCCAGAAGAAGAAGAACAAGAACAAATCAACAGCCAAGAATACACCGATCACGCCACCTAAAGACCATAAAAGGTTTAAGTGGAAGAAACCAACGTTCTTCTGAATTTCACCCCAAGAACAGCCAACCGCCAATACACCTAGTAAAGCAGTTAAACCGACCATGAGAAGTGAAAGACCATCCACCGCTAAGTGGATGTTAATGCCAAGGGTTTGAATCCAAGGTACATAGAACTCTGCAGACCAAGTCGGTACAGTTTCACCAATTTGGTAGCTGTAGGTACCGGATTGCCATAAAGCAACGGTGATGCCCAAAGTAATGAGCATACCCACAAGTGCGATATAACGTGGTAGGTGTTGATCTAATTTATCAACGACCCAACAAATAAAACCAGCAATGAACGGAATGAGGATCAGCGCGGGTAAATACCAGTTATTGATGTTTTCCATCTTATTTCCCCACGATCTGAGTCACGATCAGAATCATGATAATCACCACGATACCGAACGCCATGCTCGATGCGTACTCACGCAAAGAACCTGTTTGACGTGAACTAGTGAAGCTATGACCACCTTTAACAATCGCTGGCAATACAAGCCATACGCCATCAATCGGGTCACGACCAATCATTTTTGCAATAAATAAGTAAGGTTTTACAAACACGAGGTCATATAACGCATCGAAACCTAGCGCATTACGACAGATATTTGCAAGTCCAGCACCCAATGAAGTGCGAGCAAAACCTTGAACTGCTTTATAAGCAAAAGCAAATAAGACAACACCAACCGCTAAACCAGCAAGTGCGATTGCAATAGCGACATATTCTGCACCATGCGCACCAGCCTCTAGCGCTTCAGGAATAACAAATGCAGGAATTTGTGCTGCATCAAGAATACTCATGACTGGCGCTTTAAGTACGATTGCCAAACCTGTAGAAAGGACAGCAAGAATCGCTAAAGGAGCCCAGTAAGTTGCACCTTTGATTTCGTGATATGGCGTTTTCTCTTCGCCAAAGAACACAATCCAAATTAAACGGAACGTATAGACTGATGTTAAGAATGCACCAGCAACACCGACCCAATACAATGTATTGAATACAGGTAAACCTGCGATATGACTTTGTGTCCACACAGCCGCCAAGATTGCGTCTTTTGAGAAGAAACCAATCGTTAAGAATGGAATCGCTGCTAAGGCACCGCCACCGATCGCGAAACAAGCAAATAAGAATTTATTACGCTTGAACAAACCACCCATTTTGAAAATGTTTTGTTCGTGATGGTATGCAAGAATCACCGCACCTGATGACAAGAACAACAACGCTTTGAAGAATGCGTGAGTGAGCATGTGGAACAAGCCTGCTTGGTATGCTTCAGCACCTACAGCCATAAACATATAACCCAACTGACTCATGGTTGAGTAAGCAAGAATACGTTTGATGTCTGTTTGAACCAGTGCAGCAAAACCTGCAACTAATAATGTCACCGCACCTGTGATTGAGATAAACACCATGACTTCTGGTGCCATTTCAAATACAGAGAACATACGGCAGCATAGGTAAACACCTGCTGTTACCATTGTTGCAGCATGGATTAATGCAGATACTGGTGTAGGACCCGCCATCGCATCTGCTAACCATGTTTGTAATGGGATTTGCGCAGATTTACCTGCAGCACCCAAGAACAACATTAATGCAGTCCAAATGGTTAACGATGAGCTTTGTGTCATTACCACAGGCGCAGCAGCAACGATTTCAGCAATATTCAATGTTCCAAATTGTTGGAAAATTAAGAATAATGCAATGAGTAAGAAAACGTCACCAATACGTGTCACGGTGAATGCTTTAATTGCAGCAGCACCATTTGCTGGATTTTGGTAGTAATAACCAATCAGCAAGTATGAGCACAGACCAACACCTTCCCAACCTAAGAATAACAACGCAAGGTTATCACCCAACACAAGCAATAACATGCTTGCTACGAATAAGTTGAAGTAAGAGAAGAAACGTGCAAAGTCTTCTTCACCACGCATATACCATGATGCAAAGATATGAATTAAGAAACCCACACCCGTAATCATGCCAAGCATAAGTAAAGATAAACCATCTAAGTGCAAGCTAATACCTGGCTCAAAACCACCCACACTGAACCAAGTCCAAAGGTGAGTCACTTGAGATGTTTCACCGCTGTTGATGAAATTCATACCAGCCAATAATGCACATAGTGCTGAAAGACCAACTGAACCCACACCAATAATGGCAGCTACAATTTCAGGAAGCTTATTACGCCCTGCCGCTAAAAGGATAAAACCAATGAGCGGAAATAATATGGTTAATGCTAATAAACTCATCCGCGCATCTCACTAGCAGCATCTACATCCAAATGATGGAAGCGATGATAGAACTGAAGGACGATCGCAAGCCCGATACACGCCTCTGCCGCAGCAAGCGTTAAGATCAAGATAAACATGATCTGACCATCTGGTTGCACCCATGCACTACCAGCGAGGACGAATGCAAGCGCTGCTGCATTCATCATGATCTCAAGGCTCATTAACATAAATAGAAGGTTGCGTCGCACCATTACACCGTAGAAACCGAGTGCAAAAAGAATGGTTGCAACAATCAAACCATGCTCTAAAGGGATATTACCCATTATTCTTTTTCCTCTTCTGCACTTGGTTCACGTTTGCCTAAGTGGAATGCAGCGACTAACGCAGCAAGCAATAACATTGCGGCAACTTCAACCAATAATAAATATTGTGTAAAGAGTGCTTGACCAACTTCTTTAGGGCCTACAACTTCTGTACCCATTAAAGGACCAGAAATGCTGTGCTCTGAAGTCATTGTCCAAACTAAAACCAGACCCATTAAAAAGCTCATCAATGCAGGGTAAGCCCAAGCATCAGATGTTAACCATTTACGTTCTTGTTCAACAGTTTGAGAACCAAGGTTCAACATCATCACAACGAAGACGAAAAGAACCATAATGGCACCAGCGTAAACAATAATCTCAAGCGCACCTGCAAATGGTGCACCCACGATCATGAACATACCAGCAACTGCAAGTAACGAAACGATTAAGCTTAAAAGTGCGTGTACCGGATTCGCATTAGTCACAACACGAACCGTAGAAACGATGGCCACAAGTGCCATCAAATAAAATGGCCACATCATGGTAATAAGCTCCGTACATCGACAGGTGCGCTTTCACGCTGAGCCTGACCTTTGTCTTTACCAGCTACAGCCATACCCGTTACACGGTAGAAGTTATAGTCTGGATATTTACCAGGACCAGAAATGAGCAAGTTTTCTTTCTCATAAACTAAGTCTTGACGAACGTATTCACTGAGTTCGAAATCAGGTGTCATCTGAATAGCAGTTGTAGGACATGCTTCTTCACACATACCGCAGAAAATACAACGAGAGAAGTTGATACGGAAAAATTCCGGATACCAACGACCATCTTCTTTTTCAGCTTTCTGTAATGAAATACAGCCAACAGGGCAAGCTACAGCACACAAGTTACAAGCTACACAACGCTCTTCACCATCTGGGTCACGTGTCAATACGATACGGCCACGGAATCGTGGTGGAACGATTTCTTCAGCTTTAACTTCAGGGTATAAAATAGTGTCACGTTTACGTGTTGCGTGGCTAAATACCATCCACAACGAACGTACAATTGACCCAAACCCAGCTAGAATTTTATACATAATGTTCTCCCTGCTGTCCTAGGCCTGATTCATCAGAATCACAGCACCAGTCACCAACAAGTTGACCAACGCTAAAGGCAAACAAATCTTCCAACCAAAGTTCATCACTTGGTCATAACGTGGACGCATTAATGAACCACGTGCCAAGACAAACATCATCACAAAGAATGCTGTTTTAATCATGAACCAAAATGCTGGAGGTAGGAAATCTAGACCAAATGGTGCTAACCAACCACCGAAAAATAAGGTTACGATCAAAGCTGAGATCAGGACAACGTTGACGTATTCCGCAACGAAGAACATCCCCCATTTCATACCACCATATTCGACATGGTAACCTTCCGCCAATTCTTGTTCCGCTTCTGGTTGGTCAAATGGGTGACGATGCGTTACCGCAACACCTGCAACCACGAAGATGAGGAAACCTAAGAATTGTGGAATGACAAACCATACATCTTTTTGAGCTTCTACGATTTCACGCATGTTGAATGAGCCTGCAATTGCAACCACACCCATCAAGGAAATACCTAAGAAGACCTCATAAGAAATCGTTTGCGCTGCTGAACGAAGACCACCGAGTAATGCATATTTATTGTTTGATGACCAACCACCAAATAAAACTGCATACACTGCAATACCCGCCATTGCCATAAAGAACAATAGACCGATACTCATGTCTGCAACACCTAAATAAGGTGATACAGGGATAACCATGAACGATAACACCGCAGTTGCCATTGCAACTGCTGGAGCTAAACGGAAAGTCAATTTATCTGCAAACTTTGGTGTCCAGTCTTCTTTGAACATGATTTTCAGCATGTCGGCAACAATCTGGAACATCCCCCCAGGACCTACACGGTTTGGACCGTAACGGTCTTGCCATAAGCCAAGTAAACGACGCTCAATGAAAGACATCAACGCAGCAATCAAAACTACAACGAGCAAGATCACAATCGCTTGAACTACAGAGTAGGCAATTGGCCAGTTCTCAGCCCAAAGCGGCGTTTGACGGATTAATTCTTGTTCCATGAATTATGCTCCTACCGCGACTGATACAGGCTCAGCTAACGATACCGTTGGCGCGAGACCAATTGGGTAACCAATATAACCTGTAGGTAAATATTCAATGACTTGAACAGGAAGAACGATCGAAGCCTCACCTGCTTTCACAGTAATGTTTTGGCCATCTTTCACATTCAAGCGCGCTGCATCTTGCTCACCCACTGCAAATACCGCTTCTGGAATACGAGACTCCATTGCAGGTGTTTTCACTGTGAATTCACCAGATCCAAAAATATGATGCATTGGAACAAGGCGGAAACTCTCAGCATTTACAAGAACTGGTGCTGGTGCAACGTATGTGCGTGCTGGTAATTTCGCAAGGCGATCAAATAAACGAATACCTGAATCACCACCTTTTAAAGAACCGCCCACTGATTCTTGGAACTTATTCCAAGCTTGTGGTGAGTTCCAACCTGCTGACCATGCAAATGGAACTAACGCTGACGGCGTTTGGTTCCCGACATAACCTTCCATAGAGAATGTTAATGCAGAGTCTTGATCAGTTGGTTGTTTAGGCTCATGGACAGATAACGGCGCACGAAGTGAAGTACGACCAGAGTAACGACGTGGTTCACGTGCCACTTTAAGACCATGGACACGGAATCCTGCATCTGGTGCTACATCTTGAATCGCTTCAAGCGCAGGTACATTCTTAGCAACTGATTCGATGACATCATCAAGCACAGTCCAAGAAATTGCTTTGCCTTTCACGCCAGTTTCAATGGCATGTAACCAACGCCAAGATTCTTTGATCGCAAGTTCTGGTTTGTAGTAACTTGGGTCATATACTTGATAGAAACGTTGTGCACGACCTTCTTGAGATACCACAGTACCATCACCTTCAGCAAAGCTCGCTGCAGAAAGAACGATATTCGCTCTTTTCACCGTTTCAGTTTCTGAATGGTCAAGCACGATCACGTCTTTACCAGACAAAGCAGCATCTACTTGCACTGCAGGTAAACGACGATAAAGGTCGTTTTCTACAATCACGACAGTGTCATAGTCTTGTGCAAATGCTTGCTCAAGGCTGTTACCGCCAAAGATTGCTAAGCCCATTGAGTTCACTTCAGGAACAGTCAAAGTTAGACCCGCATTACCCAGATTCTGTGCAACTTGTGCAGCAGCTTCCATAATTGCAGCTTCTTGCAAGCTTGTACCAGAGATAATCAATGGTTTTTTTGCAGCTTTTAAAGTGTCAGCAATGGTTTGAGCAAATGCTTTTGCATCTTCTTCTAAACCGGTAATACTTTCACCTTTCACCGCCGCAGCAACAGCAAAACCTAAACGTGCGATATCATTTGGAGAAGCAACGACTTCACCAGTAGCTACGTCAGATAAACGTGTTTGAGTCGCAGCCAAGATATAAATTGGTGATTTTTCGTCTTGAGCAATACGTTGTACTGGCTCAGCCAACCATTCTTGTGTACGGCGTTCTGCAGCCATTTCTTTGGCTTTGTTCTTCGCAGCTTGACGTACTGACAATGCCATACGTGGTGCAGTTTGTGTTAAATCTTCACCGAGAATTAAGACAGCATCATAGCTTTCAATTTCACGCATACCTGGGTTATATACACCCTCGGTTTGCATAATTGATGCAGCAAGTTCAACCAAGTTTTGCTCTTTTTGAGACATACCTGTTGAATAGTTTGCTTGTCCAACCAATTCACGAAGCGCAAAGTTAGACTCAAGAGATGCACGTGGAGAACCAATACCCAATACTTTTTTGCCTTGGATTTTCTCAATCACGGTGTCTAACGCTGTATCAACTGAAACAGTCTCTACATTGCTACCTGAACGGAATTGCGGTTGACGTGGACGGTCTTCACGGTTCACATAACCCGTACCGAAACGGCCTTTATCGCACAGGAAGTATTGGTTGACTTCACCGTTAAAACGGTTTTCTACACGACGTAATTCACCATAACGCTCACCCGGAGAGATGTTACAACCTGAAGAACAGCCTTGGCAGACGCTTGGCGCATACTGCATGTCCCATTTACGGTTATAACGTGCAGAGTGTGTTTTGTCTGTGAATACGCCCGTCGGACATACTTCAGTTAAGTTACCCGAGAACTCAGACTCTAAAGTACCTGATTCTGGACGACCAAAATAAACACGTGAAGCGTTTGCATACACACCGAAGTCTGTGCCACCTGCGTAGTCTTTATAGTAACGAACACAACGGTAACATGCGATACAACGGTTCATCTCGTGCGCAATAAACGAACCAAGTTCTTGGTTGTAATGCGTACGTTTCGTGAAACGGTAACGACGACGGTCATGTTGTGTCATCACAGTCATATCTTGAAGGTGACAATGACCACCTTCCTCACAGACTGGACAGTCATGTGGGTGGTTCGTCATCAAGAATTCAACAATAGATGCACGGAAATCTTTTGCTTCTTTGTCTTCAATCGAGATGTAGGTATTGTCAGCTGCAGGTGTCATACATGACATAACTAAACGACCGCGAGTATCTTCTGGATTCGCGTATTGAGTTACAGCACATTGACGGCAAGAACCGACAGAACCTAAGGATGGATGCCAACAAAAGTACGGGATATCAATACCCAAAGACAAGCATGCTTGTAGCAAGTTCTCTGAGCCATTGACTTCATACGATTTGCCATCGACATGAATTGTAGCCATAGTCGAATTCCTTAAGCTTGTTCTACGTTGCTAACTTGAGCAGCGGCATTCACCACTTTTGCTTCAAATTCGCCACGGAAATATTTGAGTGCACCCATGAGTGGTTCCATAGCACCAGGAGCGTGAGCACAGAAAGTCTTACCAATCCAAAGCTTACGTGTAAGCTCTTGCAAATGATCGATGTCTTCTTTCTTGCCTGTACCATCTTCAAGTGCTTTAAGCGCTTTCACCGCCCAAGGTAAACCATCACGACATGGTGTACAGAAACCACATGATTCACGCGCAAAGAATTCTTCTAAGTTACGTGTTGCTGAAACCATACATTGAGTTTCATCAACCACCATAAGCAAACACGTACCTAAACGCGAACCTGCTTTCATGATGCTTTCCGCATCCATTGGAAGATCGATGTGTTCAGCTGCCAAAAAGTCAGTTGATGCACCACCTGGTAACCATGCTTTAAGCTTTAAGCCATCACGCATACCACCCGCATGTTCTTCAATCACTTCACGTGCAGTTGTACCAAATGGAAGCTCCCAAAGACCAGGGAATTTCACTTTACCTGATGCACCATAAATTTTTGTGCCAGGATCTTTCGACTTACCTGCAGATAAATTGATATACCACTCAGGACCACGCAGCATAATTGCTGGTAAGTTATTGTAAGTCTCTACGTTGTTCACAATCGTAGGACGACCCCAAGCACCTGCAACTTGCGGGAATGGTGGTTTTGTACGTGGATTTGCACGGCGACCTTCAAGCGAGTTAATCAATGCAGTTTCTTCACCACAGATATAACGACCCGCACCAGTGTGCACATGTAGTTCAAAGTTCCAGCCAGAACCGAGGATGTTTTCACCCAAGTAACCTTTGGCACGAATTTGCTCTAAAGCTTGGTTCAAATACTTCGCAGCTTCGATGTATTCACCACGGATAAAAATATAACCATGGGTTGCTTCAAGTGTATAACCTGCAATTAACATCCCTTCGATCAATTGATGAGGAAGTTTTTCCATCAACAGACGGTCTTTGAATGTACCTGGTTCCATCTCATCGGCATTACAAATCAAGTAACGAGGACCTGAATTGTCATTTGGTGCCATGAGCGACCATTTAATCCCTGCAGGGAAACCAGCACCACCACGACCTTTCACAGTCGCTGCTTTAATGATTTCCAATACATCTTTAGGCGGCATTGTGAGTGCTTTCTTGAAACCCTCATACCCTTCAAGAGATTCATAGTCTTCTACACTATGAACAAATTCTTGCTTGCTCAAACGCCATGTTAATGGGTGAGTTTCTGGGTTACCGTCGCCATAAATCGGTTTTGGTTCAGTATTCATACATACTTCTCCAATAACTGTTTCACTGAAGAAACTTCTACTAGACCGTGAGTATCTTCATTAATCATCAAGGTTGGACCCTTATCACAGTTTCCTAAACAGCAAATCGGGAGCAAAGTAAAACGACCATCAGCAGTCGTTTGACCAAATGAAATTCCGAGTTCGCGTTGGAATGCTTCTGCTAAAGTTTCTGCACCCATCAAGAAGCAAGCAATAGAATCACAAAGCAAAATTACGTTGCGACCTACTGGCTGGCGGTAAATACGGTTATAGAATGTTGCCACACCTTCCAAATCAGCAAGGCTCATTGACAACATCTGCGCAATCGCATTCATTTGCGCATCATCCACCCAACCATTACGACGTTGAACACATTTAAGTGCATCTAAACATGCCGCACGTGGGTATGGGTAATGACCAATGTGATGCTCGATTTCGTGGATTTCTTCCGCAGTTAAAATCCCTTCGACATTCACACGTGGCTTTTTATCAGTCAAAATCATCATAATGCGTACCCCTTAGCGATCCACGTCAGCCATTACGACATCAATCGTCGCTAAATAAATGATTAAGTCAGATACAAGACTGCCGTTAATTACAGAAGGAATTTGCTGTAAGTGCGTGAAGGTTGGTGTACGAATACGGGTACGGTAACTCATCGTTGACTTGTCTGAAGTCAAGTAGTAGTTCGATGCACCTTTTACCACTTCCGCCATAACAGATGCTTCACCTGCTGGCATGACAGGACCCCATGACACGCTTAAGAAGTGCGTAATCAAAGTTTCAATGTCTTGTAGTGTCTTATCTTTCGGTGGTGGAACAGCCAATGGGTGATCCGCTTTATAAGGACCAGATGGCATGTTATCCAAGCACTGTTTGATGATTTTTAAAGATTGTTCGATTTCACGGTAGTGAACGATCACACGTGCATATGCATCGCCTTCGTATTCTACAGGCACTTCGAAGTCGTAATTTTCATAACCGCTATATGGACGATATTTACGTACGTCAAAATCAATACCTGTTGCACGTAAACCTGTACCTGTTACCCCCCATGCCAATGCAGATTTTGCATCGTATTGCGCAACATTACGGGTACGACCTTCAAATACCGAGTTTTTAAGTGCTGCAGTATGATATTCCTTCAAACGTTTAGGCATCCAATCCAAAATTTCACGGATCAAATGTTGCCAGTTGTTTGGAAGATCGTGTGCAGTACCACCGATACGGAACCATGCTGGGTGCATACGGTAACCCGTGATTGCTTCAATCGCGTCATAGATCTTTTGACGATCGGCGAACATATAGAATACTGGGGTCATACCGCCGGCATCCTGAATCGCTGTACCGATATAAAGCAAGTGGTTATTAATACGGAATAGTTCCGACATCATGACACGAATACATTGCGCACGTTCTGGCACAGTGATCCCTGCCATCTGCTCCACACCCATCACATAAGGCATGTTTTGCGCACAACCACCTAAGTAGTCAACACGGTCAGTATACGGAATGAATGAATGCCAAGTTTGACGTTCAGCCATCTTTTCCACACCACGGTGGTGATAACCGATATCAGGCACACAGTCTTTCACTTCTTCGCCATCTAACTGCAAGATCACACGGAATGCACCATGCGCAGATGGATGGTTAGGACCCAAGTTCAAGAACATGAAGTCTTCATCAGCATTACCGCGTTTTAGACCCCAATCTTCAGGTACAAAACGTAAATGCTCTTGTTCGAAATCTTGTTTCGCTTGGTTCTGACGATAAGGTGTGTATTCAGTCGCACGTGCAGAATATTCTTTACGCAACGGATGGCCTTCCCAATACGTTGGCAATAAAATACGACGGAGCATTGGATGCCCTTCGAAGTTAATGCCGAACATATCGTAAGCTTCACGTTCGTACCAGTTGGCATTTGGCCAAATGTTGGTTGCTGTTGGAATATTGAGATCAGACTCATTCAACGCAACTTTAATACGAATATCCGTATTACGCTCTAGTGACAACAAGTGATAGAACACAGTGAAGTCAGACGCAGGTAACCCATCGCGGTGAGTACGTAAACGCTCATCTACCGCTGACAAGTCAAACAACATCACGTAAGGACGTGACACTGTACGCAAGAACATTAATACGTCTTGTACACGTGAGCGCTCAACCCAGACTGTTGGAAAGTCTTCAAAAGTCGTTTGCACGTAGAAATTCTCACCAAACTTGGTTTTGAGCTCTTCTACAATTGCAAATGCTGGGCGTGAATCAACTGGAGTTGATTCTGGCATAGCAATGTCAGTTTCAGCCATTGGCTTGGCTTCCTATTTAATACAAATTCATTCAACCAAAACGACAATTACACCCAAGCGGGTGCATCAATATTATTTGCCGTTAAGATTATTTAATTTCATCCATAGAGCGTAAGTGTTTTACTGCAATACGTTCAGCATTCTTACGGTCACGTTCAGGCTGCATCTTTGGCTTATAAACTGGCTTAAGATCATCACCGATCACCGCAGAAAGCGGACGACGCTCTAATTGAATTTGGTCTTGCAATAACATCAACGCTTGGATTAATGCTTCAGGACGCGGTGGGCAACCTGGAATATACACATCCACTGGAATGATTTTATCGACACCTTGTACAACCGAGTAAATGTCATACATACCGCCAGAGTTTGCGCATGCACCCATTGAGATCACCCATTTAGGTTCTAACATTTGCTCATAAAGGCGTTGAATTACAGGTGCCATCTTGACGAAGCATGTACCCGCTACAATCATCAAGTCCGCTTGACGTGGTGAAGCACGAATTACTTCGGCACCAAAACGTGACAAGTCATGCACGCCTGTTAAAGTCGTTGCATACTCTACGTAGCAGCAAGATGTACCAAAGTTGAACGGCCAAACTGAGTTTTTACGACCCCAGTTTACTGCTGTATGCGCCAAATCCTCTAAACGAGTCATGAACACATTCTTATTCACTTCTTCTTGTAGAAGCGGATCTTCTACAACGATACGCTCTTGAAGTGGATACTGATCAGCATCCGGATTCGCACGGGTTAATGTATATTTCATCCCGTATTACTCCTTATCAGATGATGTAGTCGTTGGCGAAGCTTTTACACGACCAGATGATTGCGCTGGAATTTGACCTGTAGGGTCAACCACCAACTCCTCAATTGAGTTGAAGCGAGTAATTTCTGCGAGATCCATATTTGGCGAACCAATTTTAGGTTTAATCCCTGCTGCTTTACGCTTATCAGATGGCGCCCAATTTAATGCACCAGTAGACAACTCATAAATCAAGCCAACGAGTAAAACTAAAATAAATACAGCTGCTGCTGCAAAACCGATCCAACCCACTTCACGAACTGACGCAGCCCATGCATAGAGATAGAGCGCTTCTAAGTCAAACACAACGAAGAAGATTGCAACCAAATAGAATTTTGCAGATAGACGAATTCGTGCTCCACCAGCACTAACTACGCCTGACTCGAACTGCTCTTGCTTAGCACGTCCCCACGATTTACCCCCTAGGAGTAGCGGGACAGTGAGCATAAAGACGCATAAAAATGTAACGCCGATCACGAAGGCAATTATTGCCCAATCGTATGGAGTAATGGCACTCATGCGGGGATAACTCCTGGCAGGCCTATTTATTAACAAAGAATGTATGTATTGGCCTTCAAATACACCAAACACAAAATTAATCCCGCCAATTGTACCTGATTTATGATTTCTGTTGCTAGCCAATCCCTCTAAGTCTTTAGGATGAATTTTGCCCTTTTTCCAGATTTCATGGTGATTAAAGTCAATAAAACCTTATTTAATCGTAGAAAGTTATCAAGGTGATAAAACTGATTATTTTTTCCGAATAATCATTCAAAAAATTCAATCGCCTCCAACCTACCCACTATCACTTTTTTAGTTTTACCATTCGTGTTGGGTCAGCTTTTTTTGCACCAATATGGCTCAATTATTTTTGATTTATTCTATTTTAAAAGTTTTAAATTTTAATTGCTTACAATGTTTTAATTAACTTTATACAAATCGTGCTGATTTTCGTTATATGCTCAATTAAATAATAAGGAGAAGATCTATGAGTCTAGAATTCACACACAAACCTAACTATTTTTTATTTGCTCAGTTGATCGTCCATCATTTAGACAGCTATATCAAAAAACATCCTGATGCAACGAATGCTATTTTTGATTTACGCGATATTTATCAAATTTTCCGCCAAGACCTCGCCTCTACAACCACTAATCTTGATGCTATTCTAAACATCGCAGATGAATATACAGTTGAGACCATTCACGGCGATCAAAAACTGATTAGCAATTATCATGTTGATGCAACCAATAACAGTTTACTGATCGATTTCAATGCCGATGCTTTAAATGCACTTAAGGAAGGAAAACGCATCATTGAACCGAATGCCAATAATTACCAATAAAAGGCAATATAAATTATAAGAAAAGCGCTTAATCGCGCTTTTTTTAATTCTCGTTTTACTCTGATGTTTGACTGGTTTGAACAATCTTCTTCTTTTTAAATCTTTTGGCTGGCCACTGCATGGTGAATCTTGCACCACCCATTTTAGGACTTTGATCCACTTGAATCGTACCACCAAACCAATAGGCAATTCGACTTACAATAGACAAGCCCAAACCATATCCGCCTGAGGCACGTGTACGACTATCATCCAAGCGAGCAAAAGCTTCAAACACTCGCTTACGATCCTCTTCTGGAATCCCTGGACCATCATCTTCAACTGAAATATACGCCATTCCCTGCGCATCAATCCCACCAGTGATCAGCACTGTATCATCGCAGTATCGGATCGCATTTCCGACTAAGTTTTGTACTACACGATGTAAATAACGGCGTTCAGCATCCACCACCAAAGCTTGTGATGGCAAATGTAATTGAATATTTTTATTGGTTTTTAATGCTTTAGTTTCAATAGCGACTTGCTCAAGCACTTCGTATAGTCGAATTTCCTCAAAATCAATAGAAGGCATGCCTTGCTCAAGTTTAGCATAGGTCATAATTTCATCAATGAGCGTGTTTAAAGCCTCAATGTCTTTATCAATCATTTCTACTTGTTGCTGACGATACTCATAATCCTCTTCATCAACCAACATTTCCATACCAAAGCGAATACGTGCGACTGGCGTTCGCAGCTCATGTGATACAGCTCTCATTAACTCTCGCTGAGCTTCGATCAAACGCTGTATATGATCTGACATACTGTTATAGCTGGCTGCTAAATGCGCTAACTCATCATACCCTTCGACAGGAACGCGAACGGACATATCCCCTTTTTGCATAACATTTAAGGCTGAGTTAACTTGCTTCAACTTGCGTTGCATTGGGACAATCAGACCATACACACCAAGCGACAAAATAAACATACTCAGCAAAGTAATCCCTGCTGCCAATTGGAATGGCATCCAATTGAACATTGGCACTGGTCCCATCACCAAGACATCACCAGAGGAATTCGTCATTGGAGAAATGACAGAAATCGTAGTACCACGAATGCTAGCGCTATCCTGATACAAGATAACCCCTTGATCCGCACGTAAACGACCAATTTGCTCAGAATCTAAATTGAGATCAGACAGATTTTGAATGCTTAAATCATAAGAAAAGTGTTGCTTAATTTTTGCAAGATATTCCCTTTCCTGCCCTGGATAATAAACCAAGTATTCCCATACAAAGATTGGTAAGGCCTTCATTTGACGCTCACCGATATTATCCACTTTTACATAAAGTAAATGCTCAGGGTCATCTATTAAACCAATAATGACATAAGCAATACTTTCTTTGGCGTCATACCGCACAACTGCTTTGCGCTTTTCTAAACGATATTTTTCGGTGCGTGAAAGTTCGACTTTATCAGATTCTAGATAATAGATTGGAAGTTCGAGCAAATCAGATGCATCTGATATCCAATCCATTCTTTGTTGCATGGTTTGTTGTCTTGAAACACCCTCGCTAATGACGTACGAAATCCCATCAGTCAATGACTCACGGTATTCCTGCGCGCGTTGATAGTTGATGATTTGCACAAGCAAATAACCAAATATGGCAACCAGCACCACCAAAATGACGAGACCTGCGTAGATACGCAGGAATATACTGTGTTTAGACACTAAGGTATGACCTTCTGAGGAGTGAGGACATTACCGCGGGGATGTGATTACATCCCGTTGGTTTCTTTAACGAATAAATATCCTTTGCTACGCACTGTTTTAATACGTTTAGGATTTTCAGGATCATCACCAATTTTTGGACGGATACGAGAAATACGAACATCAATTGAGCGGTCTTGACCATCATATTCAATACCACGTAGACGCTCAAAAATGTCTTCACGTGAAAGGATACGACCAGCATTAGATGCCAACAACCATAATAAGTCATATTCTGCACTTGTGAAATCTACAAGCTCACCGTTTAAGGTTACAGAACGACCACCATTATCAATCACTAAATCATCAAATTCGATACGTTGAGCAACTTCATCCTCTGGTGTTTTGTCTGTACGACGAAGCAAAGCACGAATACGCGCTAATAGAACGCGTGGCTGAACTGGTTTCGCAACATAATCGTCTGCACCCATTTCAAGACCCAATACTTGATCCATGTCTTCAGTACGAGCAGTCAACATTAAAATCGGTTGATGATAATGTGGCCGAACCTCACGACATACGGTGAGACCATCAGCACCAGGAAGCATAACATCCAGCACCACCATATCTGGTTGCTCTGCGATAATACGGCGGATTGCACGATTACCGTCTGGTTCTACCCCAACTTCTAATCCATTACGAATTAAATACTCTTGCGTTAAACGCGCAAGACGCTCGTCATCTTCAACGATCAAAATCTTTGGTAACTTTTCTTCTTGGCTCATAGAATGCCCCTATATTGTTACGATATCTGCTGATTAAACTTCACAGATTTACATCGATATGTTTTGCAATATACACACGTTTACATTGTAAACAAGAGCCTGTTCACGAAACTGATACACGAGCGTAGTCTTTTGTTATCTTTTTATTAACTATTGATAAATAGATAGTTTTGCCAAGTCGATCAATATTTGCAATCAACTTTAAACTTTCAAACACAAATCAATTTGATGATATTTTAAACAAAATATTTCAAAAAAATTATTTTCGAGAAGCAATTTGCACTTTCAGAGTTATCCACAAACTTATCTATAAGCACTCTAAAAAGTCTCTGTTATGCTTGCACCCTGTGACGCTGACTACATAACAAAAATGGCGGAACGTGGAAAAAGTATAGGGAAATTTGAGTGTTAAACTCAGAAAAAAAATTATCAAAATGTCAATATTGATCTACCCTGAAATTTACCGTATCTTGTGTCTTAATTTACATTAAACCACTAAGTCTTGTGTTTACCCTCAAATATCGCGATAGCTCATTTTTTGAGTTTTTATCCGATTCAAATGGTCCATAAGCATAAAAATGATGAGAATGGAGCGACGCTGAAATGAGCGCTAATACAACCCCTGGTCAACTTCAAGTGATTAAACGCACTGGTGATGTTGCCACTTTTGATGCAGATAAAATCTCTGTAGCAATTGGTAAAGCATTTTTGGCTGTTGAAGGTCAACCAAGTGCAGATTCGAGCAGAATTCATGATCGTATTACTCAGCTGACTGAGATGGTGATGAATACATTTAAGCGTCGTTTACCTTCTGGTGGCACGATTCATATTGAAGAAATTCAAGATCAAGTTGAATTAGCTTTAATGCGCACAGGTGAACAAAAAGTAGCGCGTGCATACGTGATCTATCGTGAACAACGTGCTGAAGCGCGTAAAGAGTTAGGTGCTCATCATCACCCTACTCTTCAGATCACAGGTCAAAATGGTCAGCTCCAACCATTAGATTTGAGTCGTTTACAAGCGAAGATTGAAAAAGCTAGCGAAGGCTTAGAAGGCATTGATGTTCAAGCGATCATCGATGAAACTGTAAAAAACCTATACAACGGTGTTAAAGCATCAGACATCTCTACAACGATGATGATGGCGACACGTACACGTATTGAACAAGAACCAAACTATACGTACGTCACTGCACGTTTATTGCGTGATAACTTAGTTGCAACAGGTCTTGAGTTTCTTGGTCTATCTAAAGACACGCTTGAAAATGATGCGCTTGAAACCTTCTTGAAAAAAGGTGTTGAGCTAGAGCTTCTTTCTCCAGAATTATTAAATTTTGACCTTGTAAAATTAGCGGCTGCGATTAAACCAGAACGCTCTAATCAATTTACATATTTAGGTCTTCAAACATTATTTGATCGTTACTTCATCCACTCTGATGGCGTACGCTTCGAATTACCACAATTATTCTTCATGCGTGTTTCTATGGGCTTGTCGCTCAATGAGGACAACCGTGAAGATCGTGCAATCGAATTCTATAACTTGTTGTCTAGCTTCGATTACATGGCATCTACGCCAACCCTATTTAACTCAGGTACATTACGTCCTCAGTTATCAAGCTGTTATTTAACAACGATTGATGACGACTTGTTCGATATTTATGGCGCTATGCGTGATAACGCAATGCTGTCTAAATGGGCAGGCGGTTTAGGTAATGACTGGACACCAGTTCGTGCCTTGAACTCATACATCAAAGGTACTAACGGTAAATCGCAAGGTGTTGTTCCATTCCTTAAAGTAGCGAACGATACAGCAGTTGCAGTTAACCAAGGTGGTAAGCGTAAAGGTGCGGTATGTGCATATCTTGAAACTTGGCACTTGGATATCGAAGAATTCCTAGAGCTTCGTAAAAACACGGGTGATGACCGCCGTCGTACACACGATATGAACACTGCAAACTGGGTTCCAGATTTGTTCATGCAACGTGTATTTGAAGATGCTGAATGGACACTCTTCACCCCGTCTGAAACACCAGATCTTCACGATTTAACGGGTGCTGAATTCGCAGAACGTTATGCTTACTACGAAAGCATTGCGAAAGAAACAGACATGCTTCATAAGAAAGTCCGTGCGAAAGACTTATGGCGCAAAATGTTATCAATGTTATTTGAAACAGGTCATCCTTGGATCACATTCAAAGACGTATGTAACTTACGTTCACCGCAACAACACGTAGGTGTGGTGCACTCTTCTAACTTGTGTACTGAAATTACATTGAACACAAGCAAAGATGAAATTGCGGTATGTAACTTGGGTTCAATCAACCTTGTTCAACACGTTCAAGGTGGTCAATTAGACCGTGAGAAACTTGCTCGCACGATTAAAACTGCAGTTCGTATGCTCGATAACGTCATCGACATTAACTACTATGCAGTTCCACAAGCGCGTAATTCAAACTTGAAACACCGTCCAGTGGGTATGGGTATCATGGGCTTCCAAGATGCACTATACGAAATGAAAATTGCTTACGGTTCTGATGCTGCGGTTGAGTTTGCGGATGAATCGATGGAAGTGATTTCTTACTACGCGATTCAAACTTCAAGCGATTTGGCGGTTGAACGTGGTACGTATGAAACATTTAAAGGCTCATTGTGGGATCAAGGTATTTTACCAATTGACTCTCTTGAGCTGGTTGCGAAATCTCGTCCAGAACGCATGTTTGAAGTCGATCGTACACAACGTTTGGATTGGGACACGTTACGTGCCAAAGTCCAAAAAGATGGTATGCGTAACTCGAACGTGATGGCCATTGCGCCGACTGCAACCATTTCAAATATTTGTGGTGTATCTCAATCTATTGAGCCAACATTCCAAAACTTATATGTAAAATCGAACTTGTCTGGTGAGTTCACTGTCATCAACCCTTACCTCGTTCGTGCATTAAAAGAACGCGGTCTTTGGGATTCTGTGATGGTTAATGACCTAAAACATTTCGAAGGTTCAGTACAAAAAATTGCGCGTATTCCTGAAGAGTTAAAAGCAATTTTCGCGACAGCATTTGAAGTTGAAGCACGCTGGATTGTTGATGCTGCATCACGTCGTCAAAAATGGATCGACCAAGCACAATCTCTTAACCTTTACATCTCTGGTGCAAACGGTAAGAAATTGGACATCACGTATAAGATGGCATGGTTACGTGGTCTTAAGACGACTTATTACCTTCGTGCATTGGGTGCGACATCTGCTGAGAAATCTACGATTAACACAGGTGCATTAAACGCAGTTAAACCTGCGACAGTTGCAGCACCAGTAGCAGCAGTTGCTCAAGAAGCTAAACCTGAAGCAGCAGCGTCAGAAGAAGGCTTCGAACAAGCAGCACCAGTGCCAATGGCATGTTCAATTGACAACCCTGATTGTGAGGCTTGTCAGTAATGAATAGTGTTAATCCTGATTTAGTTTTAGGTATATTGTCTATAGTTTTAGGTTTTTCAACGATTGTTGTTCCTATCGTTATAGCTATCATTATTGCAATGAAAAACTAAAACACTCTAAAAGGTTGGTAATTAATTATCAACCTTTTAGGCTTATCAGAATTAACACTAATTCATCTACAAAAAGGATTCCATCATGCCCCATATGACCCATAACTATATGTTAGGACTTGCGGTATTGGTCTTTGCCTTTATTTTCTTTTACACGCCGATGGTCTATGCATTTTTAGCCATTCGCAAACAACAGAAGCGTAAGCAAAATAAGTAGTGCGGAAATTCAATCTACTCAAATGAACAAATTGAGTACATTCATCGGCAAAACTTAATTTTGCTTACACAATATAAGCGTATAGTAGGATGTCTCACGTTGAGATGTCTGAATAAAAGATATAAGCAACGTAGAGAGAATTGATATGTCTATCCTCAGTTGGGACGATTTCGAAGATGATGAACCGAAACAAACTGCACAAGCACAGCAGTCTGCGCCCATCGAACCGCAAAAAGCGCCTAATCCACAAGTGGTATCTGATGCACGCAACGAATCGACGCGTGTGGCAGCTGCACAACCCGCTCGAACCAGTTCAAGCGGAACAACAAATTCAGCCGATCCGTTGGCAAGAGCATCTAACGCCTTAGAACATTTGGACGTTGCTCCAGGTCTTGAAGAGTTAGAAATGGGCGCTCAACGTGTTCAAGTTGATGATAAAGCAATGATCAACTGTCGCGCTGACTTGAACCAACTTGTACCATTCAAATACGAATGGGCTTGGCAAAAATATCTAGATGGTTGTGCAAACCACTGGATGCCACAAGAAGTTAACATGAATCACGATATCGCACTTTGGAAGTCAGAAGATGGCTTAACTGAAGATGAGCGTACTATCGTGATGCGTTCTTTAGGCTTCTTCTCTACTGCCGATTCGTTAGTTGCGAATAATTTGGTTCTTGCGATTTACCGACACATTACGAACCCTGAATGCCGTCAGTACATCTTGCGTCAATCATTTGAAGAAGCGATTCACACGCATGCTTACCAATATTGCATCGAATCTTTAGGTATGGATGAAGGCGAAGTCTTCAACATGTACCGCGAAGTTCCATCAGTTGCGCGTAAAGCTGCATGGGGCTTGAAGTACACTCAAGAATTAAGTGATCCAACATTCAAAACAGGCACCCCTGAAACAGATCAAATCTTGCTTCGCAACTTGATCGCATTCTACTGTGTTCTTGAAGGTATTTTCTTCTACTGTGGTTTCTCTCAAATCTTGTCAATGGGTCGTCGTAACAAGATGAATGGTGTTGCTGAGCAATTCCAGTACATCTTACGTGATGAGTCAATGCACTTGAACTTTGGTATCGATATGATTAACCAAATCAAGATTGAGAATCCACATTTGTGGACTGCTGAGTTCCAAGAAGAAATCATTCAAATGATTCTTGAAGGTACAATGCTTGAAATCGAATATGCACGTGACACAATGCCACGCGGTGTATTAGGTATGAATGCTGCAATGATGGAAGAATACTTGAAGTTCATCGCAAACCGTCGTTTAGCTCAATTAGGTTTACCTGAGCAATTTGCTGGTGTGAACAATCCATTCCAGTGGATGTCAGAAATGATGGACTTACGTAAAGAGAAGAACTTCTTCGAAACTCGCGTAACAGACTATCAAACTGGTGGTGCGTTAAGCTGGTAATAGATCACGCTATTGTATCTAAAAATAAAAGAGCCTTATATGGCTCTTTATTTTTTATACTCAAGCAGGTTTAGTATGATTCAAGAATAGAAACAAATAGCAGTGTTAAATTTTCAGTTTAAAAATTTTCATATTCACATGTTTATTTAAGCATCAAAATCAATCAAAGTTAAAGCACTGAGTTTTCAACCAATTTAAGAATATCGAATTATGCAAGCACTCCTTTAAATCTAATGTGAATAATGAATAATGAATAATGAATAATGAGTAATGAGTAATGAGTAATGAGTAATGAGTAATGAGTAATGAGTAATGAGCGGATTATTCTTCAAACTCAGGCAAAATGATCTCTATAACCTAATTCTGCAACACATATCGAGTTATAAACTTAGACATTACTACTACCCCCATACTAGCCACCTGAAAACACAAATAAAAATGAGCAAGGTTAATTTTTTTTAAAGGAGCGAGTGTTTGTTTCTATATTCTATTTAATAACGTTTAAAAAACAGGTCTAAATATAGAGATGAAAATCTCTTTGGAGTGGGGATTTAATTTTTTGAATCATTACCATTTTTTATTATCAATAAATCCTAAACAACATTTTTTTATGATTAAGCCTACCCCTGATGACTAACACATAAAGCTCTATAAAATGGTGCTTGGATGTGATTTTTTTGTTGCAATCGCGTCTCCATAATGAATTTTGTTTTATTAGAATATTTTCCAAATGACGAAATAACAAATAAAATGTTTGTTCTTCAAAAATTAAGTTATTCAAATTAATAGTATTTTATTTTTTTCATACCAATTACTTTTGATTTCACATTTTTAAAAATAAAAAGAGGTCTCGAAAGACCTCTTTTCATTTGTTTAATTAAATTTGATTATATTTTAACAGATCATCGATCGCATAAAGACTGCTATCTGTATTTTGCAGAACAATAAGCTCAGTTGGGTTATATTTCGTTTTAGCCCCATCAGTATCAACACTAATCACCGTATTTGCACCATCTTGTTTGATCGTTACAAATTCACCAATGTTAGACGATGTAACATTCTGATCTTTTAATAAAGCAGAAATATCAACTCGATCACCTTCAGCTTGATTAAAGTCAGTCCAAATATCTGGACTTTCGGTATGTTGAGCTTGATTGAGCACATCATAAAGGACTGTATCTGCGCCTTCACCAAGAGTAAAAGTATCGATTGAAGCAGATGCTTGTACGGTATCCGCCTCCTCACTTCCAGTTAGCGTCATCGAAACATTAATTTCAAGTGTTGCAGATTGTGATGTTCCCGCTTTAGAAACTGTTGTATAGGTGAATGTTTCAAGACCTCCACTTAAACCTGATGGTTGATACTCATAGGTGCCATCTTTGAACACAGTAAGGACACCATGCTTACCCTGAACTGTGAACTCTTGACCACCTTTAGCTGGATCATTTACATAAAGCTCTTTAGATCCAATTTTCAGAATATCAATTTGGTCGATAGCTGTATCATTTTCAAATAAATCACCCTCGAGCAATGGTGTATCAGTTGGAGTAATATTATTGACCATTATTCCAGTAATTGATGCACTAGAAACATTCACTGAATTAAATGTACTACTCGTTGTGTTAATTGAAATAACATAATCACCTGCATCGAGCACTTTGCCATCATCTAAAATAATTTCTGAGGCATAAGTCGTTGATGTCGAAGGATTCAATATTGTTCCAGCTGGCCATGTAATACTAACATTTCCGGTATAAACTTGTTCAAGCACTTGCTGTTCAACGCCGTTGACAAGCTGAGTAGTCACCTTATTAATCACAACACTCATTGAAGGATTATCATTAGTTAAAGTACGAGTGATATTACCTTGGAGATCTAAGCTACTAATATAAGATCCTTCTTCAACTTTAAATTCTAATGTACGACTTGCAGATCCAATAATTCCAGATTCTACAGATTCATTGAGCGTTGAATAGTTTGCCGCTTGAACGTCTACAACTTCTGCATCGTTAGCTACTGTATTGGTATCAATCTTAATATTGAGAACTTCAATGTAAGTTGTACCATCTGCTCGTTCCACTACAACCTCAAAACGATCAATCTCACCATATGGTGGAGTCCAACCCACTGTACTTTGTGGAACTGTAACATTGTAGGTATAAGTACCGTCAGTATTAATATTGAGTGAGCCATATTGACCCTGTACAACTAAAACTTCTCCTTCCACCACATCAGTGTTATTTACCAATATTAATTTATCTGTCGTAATCGGGGTTGCATCACCTTGAACTGATCCAGTTATCGTTTCTGGGTTTGCATAATCATAAATATTGACATCTGTAACTTGAGCCGATGCTCCTCCAATTACGTTTACACCACTAGTTTGTTTGATAATACCAACGTAAGTACCCTCACCAAAACTCAATGTTACAGGAGTTGAAACACCACCGCCGATGATCACTTGAACAAAATTCGGAATTTCATGTACTTGAACCAACTGTTCAGTATTCTCATCTAAACGATAGATAACCAAACTAAATGTTGAAAGTAGCGTTACCCCGCCCGCGGAACCAGTAAAGGTCATTTCTTGGAAAGTACCGTCTTCAACAGTAAAGTCCATGACACCTTCCGTACCAATTACACTTGCAGACAAAACATCACCAGCAATACCTAGATCAAGTAAATTCAATGCGACTGCATTTGAAATACCTAATGCTTCGCCTGTGGTTTCAGTTAAATCAGGAGTAACATCAAGTAATACTGTATTATCAATGATGGCATTTTCATCTGTGGCAACACGCACTAATTCAATATTTAATTCAGCTGTACGTTTTTCACCATTTGGTGCCGTTACCTCATATACAAAACGATCAACTTCACCGTAATCTCTAAATAATGGATCTACTGTATATGTATATTGTCCATTTTCAGAGATAGTTAAAGTGCCATACTCCCCTTTAATTGTAGCAATACCATCTGTAAATTGATTAATGGTATCTTCACCATGAGTAACTCCACTGATTTTACTACCCTCTGGGACGACATCTGTACCATTTTGATAATCCTGATCCGTAATCACATTACCGTTTATTGTTCCTGTCACAGCTTCTGGATTATTAAAATCACGTACAGCATCTGATTCAAATCTTAATGTATACCCCGTAACAGCTGACAACCCTTGGCCGTTACCTAATACAATGAGCCACTCTCCTTCATCTAAAGAACGACTTATCGTTTCTGACACACCACCTAATACAACGAGATACCAATTATCAATTTTTTCTTTTAATTCATATTCACCAGTTGACTCATTTAACTTATACATAAATAAGTTCATCGTCCCTGCTGTAAGACCACCAGCATCAGCATAGAAACTAATATCTCTTTCGGTGCCTTCTTCGACTGAAAGGGAAACTGAAGAGCTAAATACGCTTTCAAGCACACTTGCATTTAACACTGGACCTAAGCCAACAGAACCCACCGTAAATCCTGTTGAGTTAAGCTCTGTTGGTGTTTCATTAACATCTACAGTCGGTGTGATATCCAATACCAATTGCACATCATTATTCGCTGTTGCAAATGGCTCAGGTACCTCAATATCTACGAGATCATCTATTCTTTCTTGCAATAGAGCTTTTGCAGCTTCAATCGCATCTGAAGTTTGATCAATATTGTCTAATGCTTGTTGTGCAAGAGTTTTTGCTGCCTGAGCAGCTTCTAGGGACTCTTGCAATTTATCAGCCTCTGCCTGTGTTACAGTACCGTCTTGCAAGGCGTCAGCTAAATCCTCTTCAGCCGTTGTATAAGCTTCTTCAGCACTTTCTATTAAAGCTTCGACCCCCGCTAATAAAGTATCAATATCATCAGAAATATCATTTTCATTTTGATCATTTACTGTTGGTAAAGTGATATCAACCAGATCATTTAAACGACCTTGTAGCGCATCTTTTTCTGCTTGTACTGCCTCAGGTAAGGCTGTCACTTTTGTTTGTGCTTCTGTTTTCGCAGCAAGTGCATCATCACGTGCTTGAGTCAGTGCAGTAAGTTCTGTTGGGGTGATGAGGCCATTGGCATTTGCATCGATCAGTGCTTGTTCTGCCGCAGCGTATGCTGCTTCTGCTGCCTCTAC
>NZ_JBWYIL010000011.1:0-99843 GCF_056779755.1 Acinetobacter sp. 24-47-66 | reverse complement strand
TCATTGGCGCGTTGCAGTTCTTTATTTTCGCGTTCGAGTTGTTTGATACGTTCTTGGTCTGAAAGCTGCTGTACTTTAACTGGATTTTGTTGATCGAGATGTTTTAAATACCAAACACGTAGTGTTTCAGGAGTACAACCCTTGCGCAGTATACTGCTCAGGGTGCAATTGCTGTGATTGCAGCCCAATTCGATGGATAATCTTTTTCGGATTCAATCACAAGTTGAACCGCTCTATCTCTGATTTCAGGGGTATATTTTACTTTTTTCATCGGGGCATTCTCTCAGGAAAGTTGGTCTCCGACAAACCCGGTACGGTTCAGACAAAAGAAAGTGAACGATTAATTCGCTTACCTTTATGGTATGGGATTTCGAGTGATGAAATAGATTATATTACAAATACGATTATTTGTTTTTTTAATAAACAGTAGAGTATGACTTTGAGTTTCTAAACCGCTTATACCTCCACAGATACTGCTTTAGAGTGGTCTTAATCATACGCTCCATTTCTTGATTCAGTGCGGTGACAGACACGTGTACATCTTTGGATAAAATATCCGAGAGCTGTGAAATATGAGGATCTAAGTCTTATCTTGCTGTGTGGCCTAAACAAAAAATTCTAATTAAGCGAATTTAGGTTTTAGTAAGTGACCATGAGACCAATGTCGCAGATAAATCATCAATACTAAAAATAGTATATTAAAGCTGCTAGCTTAGCACTCTGATTTAGCGAAATAACGGAGATTTTCTATTTTACATGTTTAAATGAAGTGCGTACGGCACTGTAATTTCTCCATACGAAAGTTATTTAAACGTTGATGAGTTTCTAAGAAAGGAAAGTGATTAATGTCAGTATTGTTTTTCTAGTCTATATTGGGAGGATATTTAGTAAGCCCGCATTTTAAAGATGCTACTCACCGTATTCACTAATTTTATAAGCTTGATTTGACACGTTAGTAATTTCTTGTTTTGTAAGCTTGGTATAAGCTGATAAAGATTAATTTCTGTTACTCGTCGAGCAGACGATTAAAATAGCTATAAAATGCTACTGGCTATTTTATTAGACTTTGATGAAAGCCTAATGGTAATTTAGTGAAGTTTTTAAGTAATATATAGATAGAGGAAGAAAACAGAATTAGTCCTTTTCAGCATTTCCTTTAATCACCATATAAATCAGTGCAGCGATTGAACCAAAAGCGGCAATAAAACTACTCGTACTAAAGAACACGATGCGTTGATAAGTGGTGAGGTTAAATAATTGTTCATTTAAGATATAACGCATAAATGCCCATTGCACGATGCAAAATACAATAATAATGATTGTATGACGACGAACATCAGGACGCATAGCCATATGAATGAACTCTAAAATATTTTCTGCGATTATGCCATTTTTGAGCGTTTATCTCAATGAAATAAAAACCCTGCAGTTGCAGGGTTTTTATTTAGATCAACAAAACGTTATTCTTGTGATTCAGCTTTTGGTTTTTCACGTAAGCGAATACCAAGATCACGAAGTTGAGTTGATTCAACTGGTGCAGGAGCTTGTGTTAAAGGACATTCCGCAGTTTTCGTTTTCGGGAATGCAATCACATCACGTATAGAAGAACCACCTGTCATTAACATCACAAGACGGTCTAAACCGAATGCCAAACCACCGTGTGGAGGTGCACCATAACGTAAAGCGTTCAATAAGAAGCTGAATTTCTCTTCTGCTTCTTCTTCACCAATACCTAAAGCTTCAAAAATTGCTTTTTGCATTTCTAGGTTATGAATACGAAGCGAACCACCACCGATTTCAGTACCGTTAAGCACCATATCGTAAGCAACAGACAATGCCGCACCAGGATTGTTCTTCACTTCTTCTACGCTAGATTTAGGCAGCGTGAATGGGTGGTGAACAGACGTCCATTTGCCATCATCAGTTTCTTCAAACATTGGGAAATCAACAACCCAAAGTGGTGCCCACTCGCAAGTTGCCATCTTCATGTCATGACCGACTTTGATACGTAAAGCACCCATTGCATCGTTTACAACTTTCGCTTTATCTGCACCGAAGAATACGATATCGCCATTTTCAGCACCCACACGTTTTAATAGATCAAGCACGATTGGCTCGATGAATTTCACGATCGGAGATTGTAAGCCTTCAATGCCTTTTTCCAGCTCATTGACTTTAATATAAGCTAAACCTTTTGCACCGTAGATGCCGACGAATTTAGTGTATTCATCAATTGCAGAACGTGGAAGTGAACCTGCACCCGGAACACGTAACGCAACAATACGACCTTTAGGATCTTTAGCAGGACCTGCGAATACTTTGAACTCTACATCTTGCATTAAATCTGCAACGTCAACGAGTTTAAGTGGAATACGTAAGTCAGGCTTGTCAGACGCATAGTCGCGCATGGCATCTGCATAGGTCATACGTGGGAACTTATCAAATTGAACATTAAGAAGTTCTTTAAACATCTTAACTGTTAAACGTTCCATTAAATCCATGATGTCATCGTCACTCATGAACGATGTTTCAACGTCGATTTGTGTGAATTCAGGCTGACGGTCAGCACGTAAGTCTTCGTCACGGAAACATTTAGCAATTTGGTAATAACGATCAATACCACCCACCATTAACAATTGTTTAAATAACTGTGGTGATTGAGGAAGAGCGTAGAAACTACCATTTGATACACGGCTTGGTACTAAATAGTCACGCGCACCCTCAGGAGTCGCACGTGTCAAAATAGGTGTTTCAACGTCTAAGAATCCGTTTTCTTCGAAATAGTTACGAATAAGGTTTGTTAATTTAGAACGGAAACGTAAACGCTCTAACATTTCTGGACGACGAATGTCCAAGAAACGATATTTCAAACGAATTTCTTCTGAAATATTAGTATTATCATCATTTAATGGGAATGGTGGAGTTTCAGACGCTGCTAGAACTTCAATTTCTTTACCTAATACTTCGATTTGACCACTCACCATGTTGGCATTTTCAGTACCAGCATAACGACGGCGAACGCGACCAGTTATTTTTAATACAAATTCAGAACGAGCTTTATCAGCTGTTTCGAAAGCTTCTGGTGTATCAGGATCAATAACCACTTGAACTAGACCATCACGGTCACGCATATCAAGGAAAATTACACCACCGTGGTCACGGCGACGGTGTACCCATCCGCAAAGTGTAACGGTTTGATCAATTTGAGCTTCGGTTAATGAACCGCAGTAATGAGTTCGCATCATAGCGTTAAAAATCCAACTATATGGGTTAATGAAAGCGTATACGTAAACAGCGTAACGCCTTTATACAAAGGGTGAATTATGCCTCTTTGAGACTACAGTCACAAGGAGAAGATTATGAAAGCCCTATTATTTAATGCAAATTTAAAATTAAGACGATCCTTCGAATAATTCCAATTGATCTAGGATTTGAAAAACAAGCGCACAAATCGTAAACGTCAATAGAAAGCCTCTAAAGAAATAATTAATTGAGAAGCCAATGTAACCATATAGGTCATATAAAATGGCTGTATTGTAATTAGAGTTGAAATGAATAAATCCAAATAATCCACCTAATATTGAAATTAGCACGGATACCACAGCAAAAATAGTGATAGAACGAGTTACTCTGAATGGTTGACGGTAAGTACAAAAATATTGTTTTGCAAACCATAAAATAAAGGGCAAAACGATAATAGAGGTACCAACCTGTAAAATGCGATGGAGGGGATAGTATTGCCCCAAAAGATTGATTTGCTTAGCTAATAGATCATGAAAAGCAAAGGTTCTGTAATCAACATGAGTTAAACCATCCCAAAGGATATGACTGCTGATACCCAAGATTAATGAAATATTGATCAGCACCAAGAATTGAAAGACAGATCTAAAGTTCGAGAGTTTTAAGGGATTGTAAATACCAATCCATCTAAAAAAAGTAGGTCGTAATAGTGCATACCACAATAGACAGAATGCCATTCCCACCAATAAATTGGGATATAGCAATGCGCTCCATTGATGTGAGATTTGGATATGTTCGTCTGTAAAAAGACGAAATAAGTCAGGGACCATGCAACCAATTGCTAGAGCAGAAATAGGAAGTGTTCCTTTCGATGCTTTATGCAAAATTGGTGCGAGTACAGCATGTGAAATTGTAAAGGGCATTGCTGAAATATATCAAAAAAATGCTATCTGAATTTTATAGATTAACATTGATATGTAACCCATTGGTTTAATTATATGAAGGTAATTAATTTGGAGTAAATGAATGAAATATGATTGAAGTTTGGTTGAAATGTTATATTATAACAACAATTGTAAATTCTCGAATTTTGAGCTTGTCGTATGAACTTTCATAAAAATATCATTACTGCCTCCGTCTTGGCAGTGATAGCATCCGCAGCACATGCTGATCAAAAACAAAAAAATGTTCAATTAGATACAATTTCTTCTACCGCACATCCATTGGTTCAAACAGCTGCTGACTTCGCTGTAGCAGATCATGTGATTGATCAAAAAAAATTATCTGAAAGACCAACAACCATAGGTGATGCGTTAGCCGATGAGTTGGGTGTTTATTCTAATCAGTATGGAACAGGTGCAAGTCGTCCTGTGATTCGTGGCCAAGATGGACCGCGTGTAAAAGTTTTACAGCATGCTTCTGAAACTGCTGATGTATCAACACTTTCTCCTGACCATGCCGTAACGGTTGATCCTATTTTGGCGAAGCAAGTGGAAGTTATCCGAGGACCTTCAACATTACTGTACGCAGCTGGAACTGTGGGTGGTTTAGTCAACGTGACTGATCAAAAAATACCGACACAAATGCCAGCTAATGGTCTAGAGGGGCAAGTGGGCGTCCGCTACAACTCTGGGAGTGATGAAAAACTTGCGAGTGCAGGTGTAACAGCAGCTATAGGTGAAAATTTTGCACTTCGTGTTGAAGGCACGAAGCATAAAGCCAATGATTATATCCCTTTCAAAGGTTACTTCACTGAACATCATCATGAGGGTGAGACAGAGCCTCATCGTGAAAGTGCTAAACGTGTAGAAAATACCTTCTCAGAAGGTCAAACAGTTAATGTCGGCGGCTCATGGATCCATGATCGAGGTTTTGTGGGGCTGTCATATAGTAATCGACAAGATAAATATGGATTACCAGGTCATAGTCATGAATATCATGGATGTGAATTGCATGGAGATCATTTCCATTGTCCACCACCTAATTCAGCGCACGACCATGAACACGAAAATGCTGCAGGTCCATGGGTTGACTTAAAATCTGAACGCTATGATTTGCGAACTGAATTAAATGATCCATTAAAAGGATTTGAAAAGCTGCGAGCTCATTTAAGTTTTACAGATTACGAGCATGATGAACTAGAAGAAAATGAAGTTATTAGTAACTTTAAAAGTAAGGGTTATGATGGTCGTTTAGAGTTGGTTCATATACCGTTGTTAGGTTGGGAGGGTGTTGTAGGTGTACAAGCATCTCAGCAAAAAATAAAACTTAATGCGCCTGAGGGACATGACCATGATGAAGTTGATCATGGTGACCATGATCATAGTGATCACGATCATGAACATTATGGTCATAGTCATGATGTTCTGATGGCGGATACAAAAACCAATAAGTACAGTTTATTTGCACTAGAACATAAACAGCTTGGTCCTGTGCATGTCGAATTGGGTGCTCGTGTAGACCATCAAAAAATTGATGTCGATTCCAATCAAAAGAACTACTCAGGGACTGCTGTTTCAGGATCAGCTGCAGCTAATTGGGAGTTCGCGCCAAATTATAAGTTGTCTCTAGTGGGGTCTCATCAACAACGTTTACCGCTAGCTCAAGAGTTATATGCAGATGGTCTTCATTTTGCAACAAACACATATGAGCTAGGTAATCCAGATATTGATAAGGAAACATCAAATAATCTAGAGTTAGGTCTCCATTATGAAGGTGATCAGCTCGATTATCATGTTCATGTTTATCACAATTGGTTTGATGACTATATTTATGGTGCAACTGTAGCTCAACAAGGCAATTTACGTGGACTTAAATATACGCAGGATAAGGCACGTTTTTATGGAACTGAGGCTCAGCTAGGCTATCAAATTAATGATACTTACAAGGTGAGTGTGTTTGGTGATTATGTAAGAGGCAAGATAGAGGGGGAAAATGCTCCACGTGTTCCTGCTGGACGACTTGGTACAAAGGTGGAAACCAATTTTGCTGATGGTTGGTCTGGTTTAGCTGAGTATTATCATGTATTCACGCAAGATAAATTTGCTGACTTTGAAAAAGAAACCCAAGGTTATAACATGGTCAATGTTGGTGTGTCTTATGCTGGGCAGTTAAACAATCGCAACGATTATCGCGTTTATTTAAAAGCACACAACTTATTGGATGATCAGGTTTATTCGCACAATTCATTTTTGTCGAATATTCCACAAATTGGACGTAATTTTACCGTCGGCGTTGAATACGGGTTCTAATTTAATTCAACGTGTTAAAAACAGTTTAATGCTTGAAAAAACGTAAATTAAAACCTAGTCTGAAAGTATCGGACTAGGTTTTTTGTTATGCGTCTATTTAAACGAATTCACCAAAAATTAAATTGGTCAAACCGACGTTATGTTGGTCTGATTCTAGGTATGCTGACCATCGGCTATTTAGCCTCAGCGCTTTATCATATTTATAAACCATTACCAGAAGGGCTTAATTATTCCGGTAAATTACGGCATGCAAATGTGAAATTCCTAGCAGACCAAACTTATATAGATACGGCGGGTCAGCGACAGCAGCATCAGATTTTTGATGAAATTCTCAATCTTATTGAGCAAGCGCAAACCACAATTGTGTTAGATATGTTTCTGTTCAATCCTGAAACTGGTCAGTCTCAAAATCAACATCGCGCCTTAACACAAGAACTAACCCAAGCACTCATTCAAAAAAAGCGTCTAACACCGAATATTGAAATTAAATTAATCACTGATCCTATAAATTCAGTTTATGGTGGAATAATCCCAGAGCACTATCGACAACTCAGACAAGCAGGAATTGATGTCATAGAAACAGATTTATCACCATTACGCGCATCGAATCCACTGTGGTCGGGCATTTGGTATTTTTGTTGTCAGAGTTTAGGAAATAATGCTGAGAAAGGTTGGTTAAGTAATCCTTTCGGGGAAGAAAAAATTACCATTCGAAGTTATTTAAATCTTTTTAATTTTAAAGCGAACCATCGTAAAACCATCATAGTGGATACATCCGAGGGATGGAAAACACTAGTGACTTCAATGAACCCGCATGATGGAAGCTCAAGCCATTCTAATGTAGCACTTGTGGTCGAAGGGCATACAGCCGTCGATATTTTAAAAACTGAACAATCAGTGGCTTTATTTTCTAAAGCAAATATTCCAATGGTTATTGTGGGAGATGTACCAGAAGATAAACAGTTGCCGCAAGTTCAAGTACTGACAGAAAAGGCAATATATGATGAACTGCTGAAACTGATTGAATCTGCTCAAGGTGCTGATGCAAAAATAGATTTGGCAATGTTCTATTTATCAGAGCGAAAAATTATTGAAGCCTTAATTGAAGCTCACCAACGCGGTGTTGAAGTTCGTGTATTACTAGACCCGAACAAAGATGCATTTGGACGTACTAAAAATGGTATTCCAAATCGTCCTGTCGCGACAGAGCTCTATAAAGCTGGAATAGACGTACGCTGGTGTAATACACAAGGTGAGCAGTGCCATTCAAAAATGATTATTAAGCGTAGTTCAGATCAGGTTGAACTGATTTTGGGGTCGGCTAATTTTACTGCTCGTAATTTGAAAAATTATAATTTAGAAACTGATTTACGTGTTATTGGCTCTTCAAATCAGCAAGTTTTTAAAGATGCAGTACAGTATTTTGATACTGCTTGGATGAATTTAGAGGGTAAGCAAATGAGTGTTGATTACTCAGAATATGCAGAAGATTCAAAAATGAAATATGCCATTTATCGATTCATGGAATGGAGTGGTCTCTCAACCTTCTAAAAAAAATCCCTCTAAAGAGGGATTTTTTCATTTATGGATTCGGTGGAACTAATTTATCGAGTTCCTTATCATCAATCTGATCGAGCTCTTTAATGTCAGTTTTAATTTTCCACTTAGACTCATCCTCAACAGGTTGAGGTAAACGTGCTTCTAACCAATCACAAACCACATCTGGCGTAAAATCAGGATGATTACACTGAATCACCCAAGATAAGAATTGTTTCGCCTCACCATTCATATAGGGTGGAGGAGACACAGGTAAAAACTGAGTGGGTAGGCGTTCATTTTTAGAAATGTAATTCAATACATGACCAAGTTCTTGAACCGTTTGCCAAGCTAAGGCATGGTCGATATTGATTTGAAATTTAAACCACCATGCATGTTCACCATCAGTGCCATAAGAATCGATAAAGTTTTCTTGGACACTCGGAACTTTACAAAAAAATTGGTGCAGGCGATCAAAACTCATTTCAGGCACGGTGGATAATCTCGCAAAGTTAAAAATGGTTAGTCTAGCAGATTTACAAACAGACTCATGCAGATAAATAAAAGGTCTAAAGTATTAAATTTAAAATTTTAAATAATGTTCAAGATTTCTACATGATTGATCTATATTTAAGCTTTAGAATGAATTTTGAAAATAAAAGTAATCTTAAATTTGGAATGAGGTAATAGAGATGAACAATACATTATTGGTTAAGACTCTATTGGGTTCAGTGATTCTTTTAATAACGAGTCATACTTTTGCAGATAGTTGGGCTAATTACCAAGGTTCTAAGGTTCGACCTGTAAAACCAATACAGACTCCAATATATACTGGTAATGCAGATCGTCTAAGTAAGCCAGTCCCATTGCAACAACCACGTTTTGCTCAGAATAGACCTCAATTACAGCGACCATATCCTCCTTATCCAGCGTATCCGCAGCAGAATGGGATTACAGTGATCTATCAACAGTCTTTACCGACCACGACGACATATTCTAGCAAGCAGTCAAGTTTCGTAAATGGGCAGGGTGGTACTATTGAAATGAGTCAGTATATGCTGATTTCAGATTGGCGTCGTTATGGTCTTCCTGCACCACAAGTTGGAATGCATTGGATATACCAAAATGGTCGATATATCCAGATGCCAAATGATCGTTAGATGCTTAATCCAATTTGTCTAAGCCATCTTTATCTAAGCCAACTCATCATCTTCAGGGCGTGGTGTTTTTCCAAGTGGTAAAGGTTTATCTTGGTGTTTATCTCGGATCACTGATGGAAAATTCCAAGAAGCAAAACGCACGACCAATATAGCGAATGCTAGGATTAAAATTGATCCTGTAATAATGACTAAATCAATATCAGCTTTATGGTCATGTTGAATATCTGAAATTAACAGACGTGTCAGGGCAGTGATGGCGATATAGATTAGAAATCTGACGGGCATATGATTGGTCTTAAAATAAATACCTACCATCGCACCTAGCTCTAAATAGATAAATAACAACAGAATGTCATCAATCGTTGCATATTGTTTTACCGTAAGAATATCAATCACGGTATGTCCTGCAGACCAAATTACCATGCAGCCAATAATAAAGAGCGCAATATAGTGGAAGCTCTCAACTGCTAGATTTCCAAAACGATCTAATAAGGATTCGATTTTTTCTACGCTAATATCTTTTTTACTCATGACATCTCCTCCTTTGAAAAAACCTGATGGTTTCATTGGAGTGATGCAAAATTCATGCTCATCTTATGTCTAAGCAGGGAAGACTATTATGAGTTGCTTTGAAAATAAGCAAATTTCAGGTAAAAAAAGCCTGAAGAATCAGGCTTTTTTAAGATAAAACTTATGATTGATTTATGAAGTAATCTTCGCTAAATCCCATCACGATTTCAGAGCTAGCTTTGATGCGAGCTAAACGTGTATTTAATTCAGGTAAAACGCGTTGGATGTAGTAGTTCACTAAAGATAATTTGTTCTCATAGAACTCACCTGATTTTTCACTCGCAGCTTTAGCAATTTTAGCAAACATATAGGTAAAGCTGAGTAAGCCTACCGCATGTAAATAATCAACCGCAGCAGCATTCGCATAATCAGGATTTTCCGCAGCACGTTCAAGAACAACTTGTGTAATCGATTCAAGTTCAGTTGCAGCATCAAGAGTGGCATCTTTGATGTAATTTAAGTCCGCATCTAATGCATTTGCAAAGTCACGAATTTCTTCGATATATTCTGCGATGAATTGTCCATTACATTTAATCGTTTTACGACCAATTAAATCTTGTGATTGAACGCCGTTCGTTCCTTCATAAATTTGTGAGATACGAAGATCACGGATACATTGTTCCATACCCCATTCACGAATATAGCCGTGACCACCAAAGACCATTTGGGCATCTAGTGTCGCATTGAAAGCAGTGTCTGTTAAATATGCTTTTGCGATTGGTGTGAGCAAAGCAACACGATTATTTGCTTTTGCAACTGCTTCTGGATCCGTCGAGAACTTTGTAATGTCAAGTTGTTGACCTACATATACTGCAAATGCACGTGAAGCTTCATTGTTCGCACGAGCATTTAAGAGCATACGACGTACATCACCGTGTACAAGAATACTATCAGCAGGTTTATTCGGAGATTTCACACCTGTTGCACTACGACCTTGTAAACGATCAGTGGCATATTGAGCAGCATTTTGATAAGCAAATTCAGAAGCGCCTAAACCTTGGATACCCATGGACAAACGTTCATAGTTCATCATCACGAACATTGCAGCAAGACCTTCGTTTTCTTTACCGACTAAATAGCCTTTTGCACCGTCAAAGTTCATCACACATGTTGCAGAGGCTTTGATCCCCATTTTGTGTTCAATAGAACCAGGGCCTACAGGGTTACGATCACCCAAGGTACCATCTTCATTCACTAAGAATTTAGGTACAATGAACAGAGAAATACCGCGTGAACCAGCAGGAGCATCAGGCGTTTTTGCTAATACAAGGTGAATAATATTTTCAGCTAAATCATGGTCACCACCGGTAATAAAAATTTTCGTACCCGTGATGTTGTAAGTACCATCTTCATTACGTTCAGCCTTAGTTTTAATAATGCCTAAATCAGTACCTGCGTGAGGCTCTGTGAGACACATCGTACCTGACCATTCACCTGAATAGATTTTAGGAAGATAAGTTTCTTTTTGTTCTTGAGAAGCATAGCTATTTAATGCCATACCCGCACCCACAGAAAGAAGTGGGTAAAGCATAAATGATGGGTTGGTTGCAAAAAGCATTTCATCTGTAAGCACAGTCAGCATTTTTGGCATGCCTTGACCGCCCCATTCTTCGTCAGCACCTAAGCCAATCCAACCACCTTCTGCATACTGTTGGAACGCTTCTTTAAAGCCCGCTGGTGTGGTAACAGATCCATTATTATAAGTTGCGCCTTCTTCATCACCTGTGCGATTTAGGGGAAGGGTTACGTTTTGAGCGAATTTAGCCATCTCTTCTAAAATAGCTTCAGCTGTCGCAGCATCAACATGAGCTAAATTCTCATTTGATTGCCAAAATTGTTCAGCTTGAAATACATCATTCAAAATGAACTTCATATCTGTAAGAGGCGCATTATAGATTGGCATTTTCGTTCACCTTTTTTTGTTTAAATATCTTTAGTTCTTAGCAGTCTATCGAAGCATATTAGGACTTGTTAGACGACTAAAGGTTAATATCTCGAATTATTTATAAAGAAAAAGGACGGCCAAATCTATGACTGTCCTTTTTCTTTTTACACATATTTAATGTGGATCATTAGAATGCAAAGTGTTCAGCATCTAAAGTCATTAATGGCTCTAATCCACCTGCAATTACGTCAACATGTGAGCGAACGCGTGGAAGGATCTTCTTGAAGTAGAAGCGAGCTGTCGTGATTTTCGCATTGTAGAAGTCAACTTCAGTTGAACCTGCTGCAAGTTGTTGTTGAGCAACCTGAGCCATGCGAGCCCATAAGAATGCTAGCGTTACATAACCAGAGAAGTATAGGTAATCTACTGCAGCAGCACCGACTTCATCAGGGTTTTGCATCGCGCGCATACCGATCTGCATAGTTAAATCACCCCATTCTTTATTGAGCGCAGCCAAAGGTTCAACAAACTCTTTCAAGTCTGCATTATCTTTGTTTGCTTCAGCAAATTTATGAATGATTTTGGTGAAATCTTTCAACATCGCACCTTGGGTTTGCAGTACTTTACGACCTAACAAGTCAAGTGCCTGAATTTCAGTGGTACCTTCATATAAGCAAGCAATACGTGTATCACGAACAATTTGCTCCATACCATGCTCTGAAATGAAGCCGTGACCACCAAATACTTGTACGCCTTTGTTTGCAGCTTCATAACCAACTTCAGTTAAGAATGCTTTAGCAATTGGCGTTAATAATGACAGAATATTATCTGCAAATTTACGTTCTTCTTCAGTCGCGCCTTTTTCAACGATATCAGCATAGTGAGCGAGGTAATACACTAGAGCTCGACCACCTTCAGCAAAAGCTTTTTGCGTTAATATTAAGTTACGAACTGCTGGATGCACAATAATAGGATCTGCTTCTTTTTCAGGTGCCTTAGGACCAGAAAGTGAACGCATTGCTAAACGATCTTTCGCATATGCCAAAGCACCTTGGAAAGATGATTCAGCAGCAGACAAACCTTGTACAGCTGTACCAATACGTGCAGTGTTCATGAAGGTGAACATTGCATTCAGACCACGGTTTTCAGGGCCAATCAAGTAACCTGTTGCACGATCAAAATTGATCACACATGTTGCGTTACCATGGATACCCATTTTATGTTCAATCGAACCACAACGAACAGCGTTGCGCTCGCCAACTTCACCATCAGCAGTTAAGTTAAACTTAGGTACGATGAATAATGAGATCCCTTTCGTTCCCTTCGGAGCACCTGGTAAACGCGCAAGAACGATGTGAACAATGTTGTCCGCCATGTCATGCTCACCAGCGGAAATAAAGATTTTCTCACCTGAAATCGCAAAGCTACCATCTGCATTAGGTTCAGCTTTTGTGCGGATAATACCAAGGTCAGAACCCGCATGAGATTCTGTTAAACACATGGTACCTGTCCACTCACCTGAAATCAGTTTTGGTAAGTAAGTATTTTTTTGCTCTTCCGTACCATGGTGTTCAATTGTACGAACTGCACCATGAGATAGACCTGGGTACATACCCCATGCCCAGTTCGAAGAACCGATCATTTCAGAAATGATAATGCCTAAAGAGTTTGGTAAGCCTTGACCACCATATTGTTCTTCAGCAGCTAAAGAGGGGAATCCCAATTCTACGTATTTTTTATATGCTTCTTTGAAGCCTGTTGGAGTAGTGACTACACCATCATTCCAAGTACAACCTTCACGGTCGCCTACTTGGTTGAGTGGAGATAATTCGTTTTCACAGAAATCTGCAGCAGCTTCTAAATATTGATCAACCAACTCACGGCTTACGTTTTCTTGGAATGCAGGGAGTTTTGAAAAGTGTTCTTCAGCATTTAATAATTCATGCAAAACGAATTGCATATCACGTAAGGGCGCTTTGTATTGTGGCATATCGGGTTCCTCAATACTGGTTAAACCAGATTTATAATCCTAATAAAAAATGTCGTGTCATCCACGACACCTATTTTGTTCTATTACATCGTGCAATAAGTTATTGCTTGGTACAAGTTTTATAGCCATATTCTGTGTGACTGTAAAGTCAAAGAAAAAATATTAATTTTGGCTAAGTATTTAGAGTATAAAGTTTTTTCGTGAATTATATGTGAACAGAATAGTCAAAAACGTAATAAGTTATAACATAAAAAAAGGCGCAACATGCGCCTTTTTTATATTCAATCACTTAGTAGTGAGTTGAATTGAATTATGCGGATTTTTTTAAGTCTGGTTTAACGAGTGGTTGATTTGGTTTGAAATAAACTTTACATACACCGTTGATAGTCTGTTCACCCACTTTGATTTGAACTTTTTTACCATCAGTTTGCCCATTGCATGCTTGAAGTTTTGCATTTTGACTAACTTGCTGTTGCATCAAACGTTGATCAAATTTTTGAACAAGCTCAGCACGTTTGGCATCTGTGAGAGGTTCACCTTTTTGTGAACGGTTAGCTTGGACCGAAGTTGGCTTTTCAGCTTTAAATTGGGCACGTGCTTGCTCATGCATTTTTTTCATATCAGCACGATCCGCTACGAAACGGATATGACAAGTACCATCAATATTTTGTTTATCAGTTTTGATTTGAACAGTTTGACCGACAGCTTTGCCGTCGCATGCTTGACGAATTTGCTGCATCATCGCTTTACGGTCAGCACGCGCTTGTTTGAATTGCTCGCGTTGTTCAGGTGTTAAACGTTCTTTATGATGATGTTTTTTATCATAGTGACCCTTTTTAACTTCTTGAGGTGCTTGAGTTGTTGTTTGACATGCAGTAAGTGCGCCCATACTGATTAAACCAGTGGTCACCAATACAATTTTGTTCATCGCTTTCATTATGTTTATCCCCAAAGTTGTTTGGATTCGGTATAGGTAAAGATTAAATAATAAAGATGAAGAAACAATGGAGAGTTTTTTGAATCAGTGTTAGATACAATACTGAAAAACGAAGAAATAATGTGAGTTCAATTTGAATATACGTCGCGTACCAATCGCACTACGCTTATTTTTTACAGTACTGTTAACGACATTGCTCATTACGACGGTTAGCTTAAGTGTGCTGCATTGGACGATGCAAAAAAACTTCACCAAATATGTAGCTGATGTAGAAATGCAAAAGCTTGATCATCTGATCGATAATTTAGCGGGCGTATTCTCTGTTTATCAGGATTGGGGTAATGCCGTTCAAGCTCAGATTTTACAAATTGAAGGTGAAGCTGCACCCGATGATTATGATCGACTATCACGTTGGTGGTTACGTCGCCAATATGATATTGCATTGCAACAGCGTTATTTCAAAGAGCATACATTAATTAGCGAAATTGAGTCGCAAAGAACGCAAACCATTAGTCCTGAAGAGTTGAAAGTCTTAGAAGAAAATTTACCTTCTGCATTTCAGCCATTTGAAGGATTGCGTTTTCCATTGAGTTCAAATCAGAATCAGACAAGAACCACGAACAGTTCTGATAAATCACATGAAAATAAGCTTTCAAGTTTGAGAACCTCTGAATACCAGCAGGGAAAAAAACTATTTATATCTATGTCTGATCACTTAGGTCTAAGCTCTAGACTTTCCTTATACGATGCAAAACAACAGTTTATCTTGGGTGAGCCGTCAGAGAATATGGTGTCGTATCGACCGATCACAGTTGATGGCAATATTGTGGGGTATCTCGGGCTAAGACCTGTTTTAGATCAAGATGATGCTTTAAGTATTAATTTCTTTAGCAATCAAAAGCGTTATTTATTTTTAATATATATTCTGACATTTATTTCGAGTTTGGTTGCTGCCTTATTATTAGCAACTTATTTTAGAAAGCCAATTCAACGCTTATTAAATGCAACACGAGAATTAACCAAAGGGAATTTTCAGCATCAGGTGAAAGTAAATCGTAACGATGAGCTTGGCGATCTTTCGACTGAAATTAATCAGTTAGCTGTGATTCTAGATCAGCATGAAAATTCTAGAAAGCAGTGGGTTGCAGACACTTCGCATGAGTTAAAAACGCCGCTGGCTGTTTTGCAAGCACAAATTGAAGCAATGCAAGATGGAATACGTAAACCAACGCCTGAACATTTTGCTTCAATGTTGGCACAAGTTTCGAGTCTGAAAAAATTAACACAAGATTTGGCTGCGTTAGCACAAGCTGAAGCTCAACAACTCAATTTCGATTTCAATGAAATTGACCCTTGGAGTGTCGTGTTAAATGAGATAGAAAATTTCAAACCTAAATTTGAACAAGCCGATCTCACGATTAGCGCAGAGGGACATGGAACGAAATTACAATTAGATGTAGATCGTTTTAAACAAATTATGGTCAACTTACTCGGCAATACCATTCGCTATACGGAAGCCGGTGGAAGAATTCATGTGCATACGATCGAAAACGATAAGACTTGGTCGGTGATTGTTGACGATAGCCCATTAGGTCTTACTGATGAGCAATTGGCTCATTTAGGTGAGCGTTTCTATCGAGCGGATGATTCTAGAACACGTAGTACTGGCGGAACTGGATTAGGTCTAGCATTATCGTGCAAAATTGCACAAGGCATGAAGGGCTCCTTGAAGTTTGACCACTCACCATTGGGTGGATTGCGCTGCATCCTCACATTTCCAAAGAAATCGTTTTAAATTGAAGAAGGGTGACATATGAAACATGTGATGCTGGTTGAAGATGAAGTAGAACTTGCTCAATTGGTGCGAGATTATCTTGAAGCAGCTGGCTTTGAAGTCAGTATGTTTCACGATGGTCAAGAGGCTTATGATAGCTTTTTACAACGTAAACCAAGTCTAATGGTTTTAGATTTGATGGTACCTCGTATGGATGGTCTCACGATCACCCGTAAAGTCCGTGAGCAGTCTGATTTGCCTATTATCATGGTGACAGCACGAACGGAAGAGATTGATCGTGTACTTGGTTTGAATATGGGGGCGGATGATTATGTGTGTAAACCATTTAGCCCTAAAGAGTTAGTTGCTCGTGTTCAAGCAGTGTTGCGACGTTTAGATCGTAAAGCAGAACCTGAAGAAAATAATTTATTCCGTATGGACAAAGGTCAACAACGAATTTGGTATCAAAACAAATCTTTAAATTTGACACCTACAGAATTTCGACTTCTTGAATTATTTTTAGAACACGTAGGTCAGGTGTACTCTCGTGCGCAATTATTGGATCATATCAACCCAGACAGTTTTGAAGTGGCAGATCGTGTGATTGATAGCCATATCAAAAACTTGCGCCGTAAAATCTCGGATGCCGCGGAAACAGGTAATCGCCATGAATGGGTTCAAGCTGTTTATGGGGTGGGATATCGTTTCGAATATCCTGAAGATTGATTCTTTGTGATAAAAAAAAAGCGAATCTAGAAGTTCGCTTTTTTTTGGTGCGTTGGTTTTGGTTAGGGTCTCTACAATTGGCCATTTCATATGCAACTTTCATGTAACTTTGTTAGGATATGAGCTTATTAGAGGTGGCTATCGCATTTTTATTTAAAGTAAGCTTCGACTCTAGCTTTTACTATAGGATCAACATCATCAACCATATAAAAACAATATCTATATTTTTCGATCAAAACACTAATATATTTTTGTTTATCAGGAACTGTGTGCTTTAAGATTATCTGTGCAGCTACGGTTATTAAGTTATTTGATTGGCGCATCAAGGTGATCAGCATCTCATCTTCATATCCCATAACATCTCTAGTAAATGACTGTTTTACAGTATGTACTATGGAGTTAAGTTGCTTCAAATGATATTTTTTGAAATCACAAAGGGTGAATAGCCACCAAAATTATTGGCTGAGCAGGTAAGTTTGCAGCACCAAGCTTATCAAGCATTTCAGAAATCATTGGACATGTGTCGGATTCAAATTGCTCTTCAAATGTGTAACTAAATTGCAATTTTGATATTTGATGATTACTTGCAAGAAATAATAACCAATATGCTCTGACTACAGCTTCAAATTGTCATCTAAGTAGAATCATAGCTTGTGTTGGTAGATTTGAAGATAATAAACCACTTACTCCAAGCCCATGCTCAAATGAGATGTAAATACATTGTTTAACTAAGTCCAAACGCGGCCCACAATCGATAATGTCACTATTAATAATTTCTTGTTTTAGCTCTAAGATCATCTGAGTTGATAATCCAAAAAGTTGTTATATATCCATAATAAATATCGTACTCATAGAGTTGTAATGATATAACCCAAATATAGAATAAGTTTTTCGTATTACTACTATTTATTAATTTAGCGTAATTATTGTTATAGAAAAGCAATTTTTAACTTTATTCAAATGACTCTGAGTAAAGCGATATGCTTTTGTTCGGCTTTTTTAAGCTTCGATACCACAAGATTATAGGAATTGGAGATCAAATCTTTGATAAGCTCTTCATCCAATTCAGATTCATCATAGATTGAAACCCAGTGTCGTTTATTCATGTGCCATCCAGATCGAATATAAGGATAAATATCTTTTAACATATGTCCATGATCTGGTTCGACTTTTAAATTAATCGCAGCTTTGCCTTGTAAATGAAATGCGAGCAAAAAGACTTTATCCATAATTTTATAAACATCACATCCCTCACCAAACGGTTGACTGACAGTGACTTCAGGAAGTTTTAAAGCTTGTGATGCTGCCAATTGATGTAAATGCATAGTCAAAACGAATGGTTATTGTGGATAATGATTAAATTATCCACAGAATGAGAGAGGTTTGTGAATAACTTATGATGAACAACTGACTTGAATTTCAGGGACATCACTAGCTAAAGGGCCTAAGTCTTCTGGTTGTTCAAGACGTTCTTGTTTGGTGTATGGTGTTTGAAGAAGTTTGAACAAGCGATCAACTTCAGAGAAATCATCACGTTCAGCAAGTTCAATTGCTTTCTGTGCCATATGGTTTCGTAGAACGTAGTGTGGATTGGCTGTTAACATCGCTTGATCGAGATCGTCAGTGTCTTGATTTTCTCGTATTGAGAGATATTGGTGAAGAAACCGCTCAAATGCGATACGATCAAGGCAATCATCTTTGATTTGTTCATACGCTTTATTCTGTAAACGAATAAAACTTTGGGTGTAATCAAGTTGTTCTGTTTGTAAAATATGTAGAAAAGCCATACCACAATCAAAGCTATCTTTATGAAAACTTGGTAATCCCATTTTTTGACTTAAACCAAGTTTATAGTGTTCCAGGAACGTTGGTTCATAGTGTTCTAAACAGTAAGACAAGTCTTGTTTCCATTGCTCTCGATCATAATTTTCTGGACAAAGATAAATGAGACTATTTAACCAAGTCCATAAATTCCAGTGCCCGATACTCGGTTGGTTCTGATACGTATAGCGTCCTTGGTAATCAGAATGATTGTTGATCCAATTAGGACGGAAACGCTCCATAAAACCATAAGGTCCGAAATCTAAAGTTGAGCCGGTAATATTCAGGTTGTCAGTATTCATGACCCCGTGCGCAAAACCAATCAGTTGCCACTTGGCGATCATGATCGCAGTACGTTGAATGACTTGAGTTGCAAAAGAAAGAACAGGTTGTTCTGTCTCCAAACATTCAGGGTAGTGCCATTCAATGCACTTTTGCGTAAATTCTTGCAGTAGATCTGGCTGAAATTGATTAATCCATTCAAAGTGACCCAAGCGAATATGTGTCTCGCACGTACGCAACATCATCGCGCCACGTTCAAGTTTTTCTCGTTGTACACCTTGATCTGATGATACAAAACCAATCGCATTACTGGATTGAACACCTAGGGCATTGAGGGCGTGTCCAGCCAAATATTCACGAATAACGGAACGTAACACTGCACGACCATCGCCTCTCCGAGAATAGGGGGTAGAGCCAGCACCTTTAAGGTGTAAATCGACCGTGTTGTTATTTTGGTCTAGGATTTGAGCAATGAGTAAACCGCGACCGTCACCAAGCTGTCCAGCCCATTGTCCAAATTGGTGACCCGCGTATACCATCGCCAAAGGTTCAAACTCAGCAAAAGTTTTTTGCCCGCTACAGATTTCTACCCAGTTCATCTTATCTTCTTGAGTCCACAGTAACTCATCTGCAAGTGCTTCATTAAAATGACCAGGTTTAGCCCCTTTTAGAGGAAGAGGTTGTTGATGATGATACAGTCGAGCGGGTAGTGTGTTATAGCGAGAATTGAACTGCATATAATTTTTCAAAATGTGATGAACAACTTTGACTATAGCAAAATTCGATACATAAAACTGTGACTGCTACATTGGAAATGGTATCGAAAAAATAAAAAAAGCCCCGATCAACGGAGCTTTGGAGTAACTGAAGAGTCTCTTGAATGAGTTATTCAGATACTGGTGATTTCTTTAAATTACGAACCAATAAGTTCAATGTCTCTCTATGATGAGATAAACGTTGTTCAACCAATTGGAATTCAACTTTCAGTTTACTATCCATTAGGTGAATTTTTTCAGCAACAGCTGCTTTTTTGGCATTAATTTCTTGCTCTTTAAGCTTCGCCCAATCATTTAGAGTTTGCGTAAATGCTTCATATTCTTGAGCAATTTTTGTTTTAACTGTCACGATATCATCATTCACGTTATGGCCGTAGACAGCGAGATCTTGTTGCGCATATTTAAACTTCATTGCAAGCTCAGCTTTTTTAATATTAAAGCTTGGAATACGTCGTAAGTTTTTTGCTAACCCTAGTTTTGAACACGTCCAGATCAACCATTTAGTTGGGTCGTATTGCCACCATTTTACGCCATTGCGATAGTCGTATTGGAAGATATGATGGTAGTTATGATAACCCTCACCCCAAGTCGCAATAGCAAGAACGAAGTTGTCACGTGCAGTATTTTCATCTGTGTAAGGACGTTTGCCCCACATATGGCATAGCGAGTTGATAAAGAAAGTCACATGATGGCTTAAAATTAAGCGCATTAAACCACCCAACAATAACACTCCCCAGACATCACCAACTGCCCATCCAATAGGAAGAAGAATAGCGGCATGAACGACAATCACGAGAGGGATGTAATATTTATCCTGGAACATGACAATTTTGTCAGCCAATAAATCAGGGGCGTTTTTGTAATTTGCTTCAGCTGCTGGATAGTTGCGTAGCATCCAACCGATGTGCGCGTACCAGAAGCCATTGTTAATTGAGTAGGGATCTTTTTCTACATCATCAACATGACGATGATGGGTACGGTGACCTGAGGCCCAATACAAAATGCTGTTTTGTACAGCAAAGGTTCCCATAATCATTAAAATGATTTTGAGTGGTACAGTCGCTTCATAAGCACGATGTGCCCATAAGCGGTGATAACCTGCGGTAATGCCAAGACTACTCAGACCCAACAGCGCAAACATACTGATCCACGCAGCAAGCGAGAAATCATGATGATAAGAATAAAGTGGAATCGCAATAACGGCGACAATAGGTAAAAACACCAATGCAAATACTGCAATCCAGTTGATTGGGGCTTTGGGTAGGGGAGCATTCATCTCCAACAGCACTCCTAGAACCTTTAATAGGTTAAAACTAAATCCACTCACAAATTTGTGAGGTTAGACTCGTTAATACTAACATGGGCGAACATGTGTTCACTAGCATTATTGTACAGTTGTATTGTTTAAACCGTAACAGAATACATAATTGTATAAATTCGACTTTGGACGAATTTCAAAAAATAAATTAGAGAAAAATAATCACTTAAAGCTATGAATTTAAATATATTATAGGTGAGACATCATTAACTTGGGATAATCAGTAATTAAGCCTTGGACTCCTAAATCCTTAAGCTGTTTCGCACGATCTATATGATTGACTGTCCAAATACTAATATTTAAATTTGCGGAAAGTGTGGATGCAATGATCTCATTTGTAGCAAGTTCGTTCATCCAACCAATTTGACAACATTCAAATTTCAAAGCTTGATCAATGGCTGCATGCTTTATATCGGTTTCAACCAGTAATCCACGCTTAAACCTTGATTTTTGCTTTTGAAGGGCTTGATGAATTTTAGGATCGAAACTGGTGATAATGGCTGAATCTTCAAAGCCAATTAATTGTTGATCTAAGGCATCGACAATTTTTTCTGCGGCCTTCATCGATTCAACAGCTTTGACCTCAACTTCAATATGATTAAAATTATGAATAATTTTGAGGGTTTGGTCGAGTAGCGGTGTAGTTTCGACTTTATTCCATTCAGACCACGTTACGGCATGATTATACTGCGCTAAATCTTGCTCATTACATTCGTATAAATGTTTAGCTTGGCCCGTAGTACGAATAAAGTCATCATCATGCATCACGATCAGCGCATTATCTTTGAGTTGACGGACGTCAAATTCTACAGCGCTTATACCAATATCTTGAATATATTGAAAGCCACCGAGGGTGTTTTCAGGTGCTTCCCCACGCGCACCACGATGACCAATTATTTTCATAAAACACCCTGAAATTTCAGGGTGATTTTAGTGCTAAATCATGAATGAAATATGACGATTTTAAATCAAAATTTTGATCAAAAAAGCATTTTAAGTGGATGGGGCAATCAACATGAAGAACTTTTTACACTTTTAAGGTCAGGGCTCAATCGTCTCATTGATATTCTTTTGCCAAAGCACTTCTGAACCACCTTCAGCACGTTGTAGGGTACGAGATGCGACGAATAACCAATCAGATAAGCGGTTCAAAAGTTGCAATGATGTAGCTTGGATATTTTGATCACGTTGATGGACAGACATCACGCTGCGTTCAGCTCTACGGCAGACAGCACGTGCTTGATGTGCATAGCTACAGACTAATGTACCAGCTGGCAAAATAAAGTCTTTTAGCATGGGTAATTCTTCGTTCATACGATCAATATCTTTTTCTAAGAACTCAATTGATACTGGTTGAACCAAGTTAAAGCCCGGGATACATACTTCACCGCCTAAATCGAATAACCAGTGTTGTATCAGACTGAGTGATTTATCCCATTGAGTTTTGTTTTCAATGCTGCTTAAAACAATGTGCGAACGTAATACACCAATGGTCGCATTGAGTTCATCGACATCACCTAACGCATCGATACGTAAATCATCTTTAGGTACACGTGAACCATCTCCTAGTCCAGTCGTTCCGCAGTCACCTGTGCGTGTGTAAATTTTACTTAAACGGTGTCCCATGTTATTTCCTTAATATTTAGATATCGCAATTTAAAAAGGATAATGCCACAGCTGTGACATTATCCTCAAAAAGTATTTAGCTATAGGTTGATGAAATTAGTACTTGAACGTAACACCAACGGAAGCTTGGCGACCACCATTGATGTAATAAATACCATTCCCACTAGAGTATTCAGTTTCATATTGAACATCACCAATATTTTCAATATTAGTGAATAGTTTAATATTGGGGTTTATATTCCAGTAAGCATTTACATCGATGGTTGCATAACCAGGATTATTGTATTGAGTGCTGTAACTTTTAGACTTAGAGCTACCAACTATAGAAGTGCTAATTCCGTAAACCTCATTTTGTAAGCCTGCTGATAGTGTTGCTTTTTGACGAGGGCGCTTTTGCAAATCTTCATCTGTTTCTAAGTTTTTTGCTTGCACATAAGCGTAAGAAGCATTTAAGAATAAATCATCTGTATTCCATTTATAAGAAACTTCACCACCTGTAAATTTAGACTTATTTACATTTATGAGGGTGCTATTTTTTGAAGTAATCAGATTGTCTACTTCATTACGATATACAGATAAAGAAATTAAAGAGTTTTCTGTAACTTTCTGATCTAAACCAACTTCATATGAAAAGCCTTCTTCAGGTTTTAGGTTTGGGTTGCTACCCCAATTTTTTGCATATAAATCATTCATACTTGGTGCTCTAAATGAGCTACCAATATTGGTATAGATACTTGTAGATGGGCTAAAGTGATATTTTACAGCCCCTTGACCAACGGTATGTGAGCCGAAACGTTCATCATCTTCCAAGCGAATGCCAAATTGCGCATCGATATTATTTGCTTGGTATTGATGTTGAGCAAAATAGCCTGTGCTGTTGTTTTTACGACTATATTCAACATCATACATAGGATCCCAATCACTTTTAGATAAAATATCTGCTTCAATATTTTTATGAGTTACCCCCATTAGAATATTTTGAGAAGGTGTGAATTGCCATTTTCCATAAACTTCAGTTTCTTTAGAGGTATTGTGAACAAAGTCAGGCTTGTCCATTTGGTCTAAATCATCTTTAAACTGTGATAAACGGGCATTTAATTCAAGATCTGATGTGATTTTAACCTTACCCTTTAAGTTCACAATTTCATTTTGAAAATCTTGTGAAACTAAATTGCCGTTTAAGTTGTAAGCACCATTTCCTTCATTTTGGCTGTAATCTAAAGATGCAGAAAAAGCTTCTTTGTCGACACCAAATTTTGCGCTGTATCCTTTTTGATCATATGCATATTTTTGATTACTGTTGCTTAATACTTCAGTGCCATCAGATTCTAAACGTTGACCGCGAATTTGTGTATACAAACCATTTTCAGCAAAGTCGGCACCTACAATTGATTTATAAGTTTTGTTTTCACCAATTTCGCCTGTAACAAATGCACCTGTTTTTACCGGTGTTTTAGATACAAGTTGTATGACACCACCAATAGCATCAGTACCATAAAGTACAGATGCCGGTCCTTTAAGAACTTCAATTTGCTTCAGGTCTGTTGTGTCAATAAATTGAATTGATGCTGAACCCTGAGAGGGTGTATTTAAACGAACACCATCACGCATGACTAAAGTATGGTCAGACTCAGTTCCACGTAAAAAAATAGAAGCTTGCTGTCCATATCCGCCAGTCTGAACCATATTGATTGATGCATCATTAATTAATAAGTGAGGTAAAGATACAATAGGGGATTGATCTAGAACTTTAGGCTCAATAATTGAAATCCGCGCAGGCACATTTTCAATATTTTGTTCACTACGAGAAGCTGTAACCACAATCGTGCTTAAAGAAGATTTTGCAGAAGTTTGAGCTTCAGTCGTTGCTGTTACAGACGTTGAAAAACCCATCGCAATAGCGATTGCACCAACCAAAGCTGTTGGTTGACATTGAATAGACATAACATGCTCCATACATTCACTTCCCCGTGAATGATTGAGTGGAAGAACACAACAAGCAGGTATCCGGACTCAAATGTAGTAACTGGATTACTTACATTTCCACCTTCCCACATATGACATGCAGTGGTGTAAATCTCTAAAAATCAGAAATCTATTGAGAAATGCTTTTCATTTTTTACCGTTGCGGGGGCAGTGTTGGATTTTCACCAACTTCCCTAAAGCGATTGCTTTGACTTGTTGCAATTTGAGCGCAGTATAAAGAGCGCTTCTCATTTAAACAATCTTCACACCGAATATTCTGAGTGAACTTTACGCAAGATGAAAAAATTGCTTTACAATGAAGCGCCCAAAAATGATAGATCGGCTATGATGAGGGTGGATTAGAGCTAGAATAGATGCGAACTCGTGCAAAAATATGTGGGATTACCCGATTAGAAGATGTCCAAGCTGTTGTGCAAGCTGGTGCGGATGCAATAGGACTTGTGTTTTTTCCACCAAGTCCAAGACACGTAGATGTTGAGCAAGCAGCACTGTTGGTTCAAGCGATTCCTGCTTATGTGCAATCAGTTGGATTATTTGTTAATAGTTCAGCCGAAGAGATCCAAAATATACTTAAAAAAGTCCCTTTAGATATTTTGCAGTTTCATGGCGATGAAAGTCCAGAACAGTGCAAACAAATTGCTCAAGCAGTGGGTCGCCGCTGGTATAAAGCAATTCAAGTAAAACCAGAACTAGATATCGTTGAAGAAATCAATAAATATCAAAAGTTTGGTGCGAGTGCTGTGTTGTTGGATGCATGGCATCCAGATTTAAAGGGCGGAACAGGCCACAGCTTTGATTGGACAACATTTCCAAAATTAAATATTCCATTGATCTTGGCAGGAGGACTAAACCCTGACAATATCGAGCAAGCAATTCTTACAACACAAGCATATGCTGTGGATGTGAGCGGCGGTGTAGAGTCCGCAAAAGGTATAAAAGACCAACAACTCGTAGAACGCTTTATGCAAGGAGTCCATCGTGGATCAGCAAACCGTTAATCAACAAGATCAAGTGATTGACTATACCCAATACCCTGATGCAAAAGGGCATTTCGGTATCCATGGCGGACGTTTTGTGTCAGAAACTTTAATGGCTGCACTAGAAGATCTAGAGCAACTGTATTTCCGAATGAAAAATGACGAACAGTTTTTGGCAGAATTCGACCGTGACCTCGCTTTTTATGTAGGTCGTCCAAGTCCGCTTTATTATGCTGAGCGATGGTCAAAGGAGTTGGGTGGTGCACAAATCTATCTAAAACGAGAAGACTTGAACCATACTGGCTCCCATAAAGTAAATAACACGATTGGTCAGGCTTTGCTGGCGAAGTTATCAGGCAAAAAACGTATCATTGCTGAGACTGGTGCAGGTCAACATGGTGTGGCAACAGCGACCATCGCAGCGCGATTAGGGCTTGAATGTGTCGTATACATGGGTGCAGATGATGTGAAACGCCAAGCGATGAATGTATATCGCATGCGTTTATTGGGCGCGACTGTTGTTCCTGTCGAAAGTGGCTCTAAAACATTAAAAGATGCCATGAACGAAGCCATGCGTGATTGGGTAACAAATGTCGATTCTACTTATTACGTGATTGGTACAGTTGCAGGTCCACATCCATATCCTCAATTGGTACGTGATTTCCAATCGATCATTGGTCGTGAAGCACGTCGTCAAATTCAGGAACAAGCCGGTCGCTTACCTGATGCCCTCGTGGCGTGTGTCGGTGGTGGTTCAAATGCGATGGGCTTGTTCTATCCATTCCTGAATGATCAAGATGTGAAAATGTACGGTGTTGAAGCAGCTGGTTACGGTATTGAAACTGGTAAACACTCTGCTCCATTAAATGCTGGTCATGTTGGTGTGCTGCATGGTAACCGTACTTATCTGATGTCGGATGCACAAGGTCAGATTATTGAAACACACTCAATTTCAGCAGGTTTGGACTATCCTGGCGTAGGCCCAGAGCATAGCTTCTTAAAAGATATGAAGCGTGTTGAGTATGTTCCAATTAATGACAATGAAGCATTACAAGGCTTCCGTGACTTAACTAAGATTGAAGGTATTATTCCTGCACTTGAAAGTTCGCATGCGATGGCATATGTGACTAAGTTGGCTCCAACGATGTCTAAAGATCAAATTATTATTGCGACGGTTTCAGGTCGTGGTGATAAAGACTTAATGACAGTTGCACGCATTGATGGCGTGGAAATGGTAGAAATGTAATTCACCCTTTAAGTCTCTCCCTTTGGAATGAGAAGCACTGCTTCGTAAGGGGAGAGGTGCTATTTAGAAAATCGCATTTAAGCCATTGGATGCGATTTTTTTTATGCGCTCTAGAAAAGCTAAAACATTTTCCTAAAATTTGATTTTTGGATCGGCGACATGGATGTAGCCTGTATTTCTGTGATACAGGGAAGTATCATCAGAAATACAAAATGGTTTTGTTACTTTTACCGAAAAAAGTAAGGCATTTTGGAGGGTGAATCTATTTGAGATTCAGGTTTGAAGACGTATTTCGTGGACTTACTTTTACGTTACTTTGGAAAAGCCCAAAGTAACCGAAGGCTTTCTGTTGAGCAGATATTACATTCTTGTAATACTGCTCAACGGGGGGCATCCATGTCGCCACCACGTATCCAATATCGTTGAATTAGTCAGGTTAATCTTTAAACCCTGTATAAAAATCAGTAACACAGCCAATCCATTCTTTTCAGTAGTGGCAAATCCAAATTCAGGTATGATTAATGGTCTTGTCAAAGCCAAAGGAAATCAACCATGCCAAGCCTATTTCTTGTAATGCTCGGTGGTCGTCATGCACATGCCAATACTGAAGTGCATGATGTGGTCTTGGCTGTTGGGGAATCACTGGAAGAAGTCTATCCTCAACTCAAAAATGCTTGGTTTGGTGAGCAGAAAGGCTTACATATTGATGCTTGGGCGAAGGTAAATGGAGTGGAATATAATGAGCAGCAATTCCAAATCCATTTTACAGATGCAGCTCCTAATGAAAACGAAATGAAACTCTGGTTGATTAATTTAGGTGGGTACCACGTTAATGAGTTCGGAGAGTTACATCGTTATGTATTAGTACCAGCTTTAAATACTGCATCGGCTAAAGAGCGTGGAAAATCATTCTTTGGAAAAGATTGGCATAAACAACATACGGACCGCGTGCTAGATGTGGATGACTGTATTGCCATTGATCATGTGCATGGTCGTTATGTGCAATTGATTGAGGGTCAATTTAAAGAAGGTTACTGGGAAAATACATACATCACGATCGGATAATTTTTAATAAAGAACAAATTTACTATCTATATGAATTTATGTGCTAAGAATAGCTAAATAAAATCTTTATGTGGAATAAGTGCTGGAATCCAGAGCTTGTCTATATATCAGTGATTCGAGTGATTACATATCAATAAAACCGCTATTAAATATGTAAAAAACGCATTTTATTGATAGATGAATAAAAGCTATGCTGTGCTTCGTTAAAATTAAACTACTAGCTGTACGCCATGTATTTATATACTGATTTCGATCAGCAACTGATCAATGAACGTGTTGCACAATTCCGTGATCAAACGGAACGTTATTTAGCTGGAAAGCTTACTGAAGATGAGTATCGTCCATTACGTTTACAAAATGGATTATATGTTCAGCGTTATGCGCCGATGCTTCGCGTCGCTGTACCTTATGGTTTGATGAACTCTAAACAGCTTCGTAAAATTGCTGAACTCGCTAAAGCGTATGACCGTGGTTATGCACACGTTTCTACTCGTCAAAACTTTCAATTTAACTGGCCAGCATTAGAAAATGTGCCAGACATGTTGCAAGAGTTGGCATCAGTCCAAATGCATGCGATTCAAACATCTGGTAACTGTATTCGTAATACAACGACAGACCAATATGCAGGTGTTGTTGCTGGTGAAATTGAAGATCCAAGACCGACATGTGAGTTGATTCGTCAGTGGTCAACTTTCCATCCAGAATTTGCATTCTTGCCACGTAAGTTCAAGATCGCAGTTTCTGCACTTGCTGAAATCGACCGTGCTGCAACAGCATTTCATGATATCGGAGTGTATATCGTTCGCAATGAAGCGGGTGAAATGGGTTATAAAATCATGGTTGGCGGTGGTTTAGGTCGTACACCGATCATTGGTGCTGTGATCAAAGAGTGGTTACCACGTGAAGACCTTATTGCTTACTTAGAAGCAGTACTTCGTGTGTATAACTTACATGGTCGTCGTGATAACAAATATAAAGCTCGTATCAAAATCTTGGTAAAAGCTTTAACACCTGAAGTTTTTGCTGAAAAAGTTGAAGCTGAATTTGCACATACAATTAAAACTTTAAAAGTTGATGCAGATACTCTGGCGAAAATGGACCAGAACTTTACACCATTTGCGTACCAAGATTATGCAGATGAAGATTTCTCAGAACTGTTTGCTGCACATCCGAAATTCAAACAATGGTTTAACATCAATACCAATGCACACAAAGTGAAAGGTTACCGCATCGTAACAATTTCATTGAAACGTGCAGGCGTTGCACCAGGTGACGTGACCACTGAAGAAATGAACTTGATTGCTGATCTTGCAGATAAGTACACTTTTGGTGAATTGCGTACCACGCATGAGCAAAATATTGCCCTTGTTGATGTACCGCAAAAAGATTTATTTGAGCTTTGGACGATTCTTGAAAAGAATAACCTGGCTCGAGCGCACATTGGTTTCTTAACCGATATTATCTGCTGTCCAGGTGGTGATTTCTGTTCTTTGGCAAATGCGAAATCGATTCCAATTTCTGAAGCAATTTCACGCCGCTTTGATGATTTAGATACGATTTACAACTTAGGTAAATTGGACTTGAATATCTCAGGTTGTATGAATGCCTGTGGTCATCACCATGTGGGTAATATTGGTATTTTAGGTGTCGATAAGAAAGGCGCAGAATTTTACCAAATTACATTGGGTGGTAATGCAGACCATGATGCCTCAATCGGTGACATCTTAGGACCATCATTTGCTGCTGAAAAAGTACCAGATGTGGTGGAAGAAATTTTGAACACTTATCTTGATTTACGTCAAGAAGGTGAAGAGTTCATTGATACTTATCGCCGTGTCGGTATCCAACCATTTAAGGAGCGTGCATATGCTTAATACCGCACTACAAGTGCTCTCTAAAGATGGCACGATTGCAGACAACACCTATCAATTGATCGGTGAAGATGGCGTTTTACCACAAGGTGATGTAGTTCTAAGCGTTGAACAGTTGGATCAAATTGAAAATGTTTCAGGCAAAAAAGCGCTCTACTTAACGGTTGATGCCTCTCCTGAAACCAATGAGTTCCCGCTTGATCAGTTAGATGCAATTTTTATTGAGTTTGCAGGTTTTAACGATGGTCGTGGGTATTCATTTGCCGCATTGTTACGTCGCCAAGGCTTCCAAGGCGAACTTCGTGCAACAGGTGATATATTCAAAGACGTGTTGAACTACATGAAGCGTGCTGGTTTCGATACTTTCGTGATTAAAGAAGGTAAAGACATTGCAGAAGCAGCGGCAGGTTTAAACGACTTTACTCAACCTTACCAAGCGTCGACTGCTGTACCAAAACCAAATTATCAAACGGGTGCTTAATTTTATTAAGTGATAAAAAAGCTGAACTTAGGTTCAGCTTTTTTTATTTGATGGAAACAAGATTTAGGTATTCATAGTTCAGCCTAAGCGCTATTCAAAATGACACATAGAAGGTCAAATTTTAATCATAAGCCTATTTAGAGCAGAATTTTTAATTCATTCAGAAATATATAGCGACAAAGCCTTTAGTGTAGCGGTTTTTTATATGATTCAATTGATCGATTAACACTGATTTAAATGATAAATTTGCTCCAAAAAAGTGCAGTTTATTGTAGTATGTTAGTATTCATTTGATCATTTTTGGTGCGGGTTTTTCTCCATTCAATCAGACTGTTTTGCGGTATATGTTTAGTACTCAGTCTAGTGATCTTGCCATCATTTAAATAGTGAAGCAGTTGTTATGCAAAATTTGATTCGTATTGGTATTGTCGGTTATGGCAACCTCGGTCGTGGCGTTGAAACGTCAATTCAAAAGAACCCAGATTTAGAGCTTGTGGGAATTTTTACACGCCGTGCACCTGAATCAGTGTCTCCTTGCTTTAGTGACACGAAAGTTTTTCATATGGATGACTTAAATGACCTTCAAGACAAAATTGATGTGTTGATCTTATGTGGTGGATCTAAAGATGATCTTCCAAAACAAACACCTGAATTGGCAAGTAAATTCAACACAGTAGATAGTTTTGATACGCATGCACGTATTCCTGAGTTTTTTGAAGCAGTGAATGAGCCTGCACTTGCTAACAAAAAAACGGCAATGATTTCGATTGGATGGGATCCAGGCATGTTCTCAATTAATCGTCTATTTGGTGAGGCATTATTACCAGATGGTGAAACCTATACTTTCTGGGGTAAGGGTTTGAGTCAAGGTCACTCAGATGCGATTCGCCGTGTGGCGGGTGTTAAAGCAGGTGTTCAATATACTATTCCATCACAAGATGCGATTGATAAAGTTCGTAGTGGTTCACGTCCTGTATTAACCACTAAAGAAAAGCATACTCGTGAATGTTATGTTGTGCTTGAAAATGGTGCTGACGCTGAAGCCGTAAAGCAGGCGATTGTGACCATGCCAGACTATTTTGCAGAGTACAACACGACTGTGAACTTCATTGATGAAGAAACGCTTCGTAACGAGCATAATCGTATGCCCCATGGTGGATTTGTCATTCGCAGTGGTAATAGTAGTGCAGAGCAGACTCAAGTAATGGAGTTTTCGTTGAAATTAGATAGCAATCCTGAGTTTACTGCAAGTGTACTTGTGGCTTATGCACGTGCATGCTACCGCATGAATCAAATGGGTCAATATGGCGCGAAAACTGCATTTGACGTTGCACCAGGCTTATTGTCAATGAAATCTCCAGAGCAACTACGTAAAGAAATTCTTTAAGTCTAATAATTCAAAGTTATGCTTTGAATTGAGATTATAAAAAAGCCTCTAGCTAAGTAGAGGCTTTTTTATTTACCCTCCTTCAGTCAAGGAGGGTTTAGGGGAGGATTGATGATTTAAATCTCCCTCAAGCCCCTCTTTGAAAAATAGGGGCTTTAGACGCTTTAGATTAACTCAATCGCCACTGCAGTTGCTTCACCACCACCGATACAAAGCGCAGCAATACCACGTTTACCACCTGTGCGTTTAAGTGCATGGATTAGCGTTAAAATAATCCGTGAACCTGTAGATCCTACTGGATGTCCTAAAGCACATGCTCCGCCGTTGATATTTACTTTTTCAGGGTCAAGTTTGAACTCGTCAATAGGACACATCGTAACCATTGCAAAAGCTTCGTTGATTTCCCAAAGGTCGACTTCTTCAACATTCCAACCTGTTTTATCGAGAACCTTTTGGATTGCACCGACTGGTGCAATCGTAAACTCAGAGGGATGTTGTGAATTAGAGGCATATGCCACAATTTTTGCTAAAGGATTTAAACCCTTTGCATGTGCTTGCTCAGATGAGCTGATAACCAAGGCTGAAGCACCATCAGAAATCGAACTGGCATTGGCAGCAGTGATCGTACCATCTTTAGCAAAAGCAGGACGTAGAGTTGGGATTTTATCGATGTTTGCGTTAAAAGGTTGCTCATCTTTATCTACAATGACATCTCCTTTACGAGTTGACACAGTAACAGGGACGATTTCATCATTGAAGTAACCTTCAGTAATCGCAGTTTGAGCGCGTCTTAATGAACGTATTGCAAAGTCATCCATTTGCTCACGCGTATAGCCTTTAGTGTTGGCCATATCTTGAGCAAATGAGCCCATCAAACGACCAGTTTCAGCATCTTCTAAACCATCGAAGAACATATGATCTTTGATTTCACCATGACCCATGCGGTAACCACCACGTGCTTTAGGTAAGACGTAAGGAGCGTTGGTCATAGACTCCATACCGCCTGCAACCACAAAATTTGCTGAACCAGCTTTAATCATATCAGCTGCTTGCATCACAGCTTTCATGCCTGACCCACATAATTTATTGATTGTCACTGCACCTGTCGAGTCAGGTAGTCCAGCTTTGCGCATAGCTTGGCGAGCAGGGCCTTGTTTTAAACCTGCAGGCAAAACGCAACCCATAATGACTTCTTCAATGTCTGCTGGCTGCAAACCCGAGCGTGAGATAGCCTCTTTAATGGTCACTGCACCCAGTTCTGGTGCAGTCACACTTGATAAACTTCCCTGAAAGCCGCCCATTGCTGTACGTGCACCATTAAGGATGACGATATCAGTCATTATTCTCTCCAATTTATTTAGCTTTGTTTTACAGCTTGAGTATATGTAATATCAGGCCAATTAATATTGGCTATAGTGTGTAAAATGTGACTGATAAGTTGTCATTCACATGTCTTAGTTTCTTCAAGACGAGTCTGTCCCATCATTGAAAGTCTAACGATTAGATTTGATTTATTTGAATGTGCACAGTATTTAAAATGTCCCATTGATCCACGTGGTAAACCAGAGTCTGGTTGGAAGGTGATCGTATTCTTGCTGGTAACACCACCTTTCCAACTGAAATCACCATATTGGTAATCTGTCGAGGTTGCTTGAATAAGCTTTTCGTGAGGATCGAATTCTTGATTGTGATTCTGATCTAGAAAGATGATAAACCCTTTATGCCATTGACTGTTCGTACACGATTTTAAATCTTGAGAAGCACAGATAATCACAGGGCTTCGGTAACTTACAGCATTGGCTTTAGCTTGGCTGATGGCCTGCCGTACCGTGCTAAGAATTTGCGCCCTTTCTTGATTTTCACGAAATTCATGATAATGAGGGAGTGCTATCATCACAAGAATACTAATAATGACGATCGTGAAAATGAGTTCTAAAAGGGTAAAAGCAAGAGATTTACAATAGGAATACATTTTAAAGCTTCTAGTATTTGTTAATTATTTGAATTTATAGATAATCTTGGTGAAGTTATATTATAAGCTGAAGTGCTAAAAAATGATTACTATCACCTTTGAATGCTGTTAATATACCAAAAATGAAAAGATAAGTTATTCATGCTGATAAATTGAGTAAAAAATTACCGAATTACAACGGAAATTGTAAGTAATTTTGTCAATAATTTACTTGATTAAAGTAATCAAACACTTGGAATTCACTTTAAGTGTTTGTATGATTCAACATGAGTAGCTTAAAAAAAATACTGGGGTATAAAAAAGCCTATCTCAGGAAGCCATAATTATTTTAGGCTGAGCTTGAAAAACAATTGTTATCTCTGGAGGATATCCATGAAATTGAGTCGTATCGCACTTGCTATGCTTGTTGCTGCTCCATTCGCTGCTGCTAATGCTGGTGTAACTGTTACTCCACTATTAGTGGGTTACACATTCCAAGACACTCAGCACAATAATAGCTTGGAAGATCATTTAACAGGTGGTCCTGAACTTCAAGATGATTTATTTGTTGGTGCTGCACTTGGTATCGAATTAACACCATGGTTAGGTTTTGAAGCTGAATATAACCAAGTTAAGGGTGATATCGAAGGTGCAATTACTGGTAATACTCTTGATGCAGAATATAAGCAAACTCAAATCAATGGTAACTTCTATGTTACTTCTGATTTAATCACTAAGAACTATGACAGCAAAGTTAAGCCGTACGTTCTTTTAGGTGCTGGTCACTACAAATATGAATACGATGGTGTAAATCTTAAAGATGATGAAGGTACTTTAGGTAATGCGGGTGTGGGTGCTTTCTGGCGCTTGAACGATGCTCTATCTGTTCGTACAGAAGCTCGTGCAACTTATAACATCGACGAAGATTTCTGGAACTACACAGCACTTGCTGGTCTTAACGTAGTTTTAGGCGGTCACTTGAAGCCAGCTGCTGAAGTAGTAGAAGTTGCTCCAGTTCAACCAGCTCCAGCTCCAGTTCAACCAGCTCCACAAGAGTTGACTGAAGATCTTAACATGGAACTTCGCGTATTCTTCGATACGAACAAGTCTAACATCAAAGATCAGTACAAGCCTGAAATTGCTAAAGTAGCTGAAAAATTAAACGAATATCCAAATGCAACTGCTCGTATTGAAGGTCACACTGATAATACTGGTCCGCGTGCGTTGAACGAACGTTTATCTTTAGCTCGTGCTAACTCTGTGAAATCTGCTCTTGTAAGCGAATACAACATTGACGCTTCTCGTTTAGCGACTCAAGGTTTCGCTTGGGATCAACCAATTGCTGACAACGCAACTAAAGAAGGTCGTGCGATGAACCGTCGTGTATTCGCTACGATTTCTGGTAGCCGTACAGTAGTTGCTCAACCTGAAGCAGCAGCTCAATAATCTTTACTAGATTATAAAAGACAGCTCTTCGGAGCTGTTTTTTTTACCCATTTTTTATAAATGTGATATATTTCACAAAATATAATCAACAACACAATGAGAATAAAGATGAAATATAGTTTAATAGCAAGCTTATGCATTGCTTTAACTTTGACGGCTTGTACAACGACAAAGATGCAATCAACTACTGGTGTACAAGACTTGGATCAAAAAATATTAAATGAATTAAAACAAGGTTTACCGCTCTACTTTAATCACAATTCCCGTCAAATTGATGTTCGGTATCAACCTTATTTAACAGTAGCTTCAAAAGTTTTGGCGCAGAATAAAAGTTTTATACTTCAAGTGGATGGACATACAGATAATCGAGGGTCAGTATCAGCGAATCAAAAAGTATCTCTTGAGCGAGCAAATGCTGTCCGTAATGAATTGGTGATGCAATATAATGTTGATCCTAAACAAATTTCGACTCAAGGTTATGGCCCAAATCAGCCAATCGCTGATAACACGACAGAAGAGGGTCGAGCATTGAATCGTCGAGTGAATTTAACCTTAAAAATACAATAAGATCAGAATCTAATAATAAAAAAACAGCTCAAATTGAGCTGTTTTTTATTAATCTTGTTCGACTTGAATTGGTTTTACATCCATATCTTGATATCGAATCAACTTGGTTTTGTACTTGAACTTATACACTAGCCATATTGCTAAGAATAAGAAGATCCCAATATAAGTGGAGATGACAGCAATCCATTCACCATCAAGTATAGCTTGATAATTTTGACCTAACACCACGATTGCACACAAAATAAAAGCGAACCACGGTGCAAAAGGGAAGAATTTTGCACGATATGCTAAATCTTCCAACTTATATCCTTGAGCCAAATAACCTTTCCTGAATCGGTAATGAGAGATTGCGATACCAAGCCATACGATAAAGCCACACATACCAGACATATTCAGAAGCCAATTAAATACTTCCTCTTCACCAATAAATGTCGTCAAGAAGCATAGTGCTGCGATTGCTGTCGTAGCATAAAGTGCGTTCATTGGTACACCGCGACCATCAAGTTTAGAGAAAACTTTGGGTGCACTTCCATTTTTTGCCATATCAAACAGCATTCGTGTGGAAGAGTACATTCCTGAATTTCCGGCAGAAAGGATAGCGGTAAGAATGACCGCATTCATGACACTTGCAGCGAAAGCGAAGCCTGCTTGTTCATAGAGTAAAGTAAAAGGTGATAATGCAATATTCTCATCTGAAGCAGCTTGCATTAGACGAGGATCATCATATGCAATCAATGTACCGATAATAAAGATACATACGATATAGAATAAGAGAATCCGCCAGAAGATCTGTTTAATCGCAATAGGAATGGTTTTCTTCGGATCTTTTGATTCACCAGCGGCAACACCAACCATTTCAGTACCTTGAAATGAGAATCCTGCGATCATCGCAACACCAATTAAGGCTGACAAACCACCTACAAATGGCGCTTCACCCTTCGACCAATTTGCGAAAGTTGCAACATTGGGTGTCATCATGATTTTGGCAATCATGAAAATACCAATGATGATAAATGCAATTATGGCAAGAACTTTAATAAGTGAGAAAAAGAACTCAGACTCACCAAAACCTTTGACTGTTAAGGCATTAATACCAAAAACGATAGCAAGAAAAATGGCACTCCAATAGAAACCTGGGATATCAGGAAACCAAAATTTCATGATGAATTGAACTGCAACGAGTTCAAATGCGACGGTTATCGCCCAGTTGTACCAATAATTCCAGCCTAGCGCGAATCCAAATCCACCTTCGACATATTTGGTGCCATAAGTGAAGAAAGCACCTGATGTTGGATTGTGTGTTGCGAGTTCGCCTAAGCTGGTCATGAGGAAGTAAATCATTACGCCAATTAAACAATAGGCAAGTAATGCACCACCAGGGCCAGCATTGGCAATTGTTGCACCCGAAGCTAGGAATAGTCCTGTACCGATAGAACCACCAATGGCGATCATATTAAGATGGCGTGCTCCAAGCTTTCGCTTAAGTTGACCGGTTTCGCTCATCGAAAGTTCCTTATGATTTCTTTTGAGTACTTGCAAACAGTACTTTAAAGCCTTGTTGATCAGTCAAAGTTTCACATTGACCAAAATTTTGCTCAATGAGAGTTGGGTAGTTTAAAAAACGATTTGCCACGATCCAAAGTTCACCACCAGATTTTAGATGGCGACGTGATGTCTTACAAAGATTCTCACTCGCATTGTAATCAGTGTATATACCCTGATGGAAAGGAGGGTTACTGACGATGGCATGTAAAAATAGTGGCGCATCTTCAATGCCAGTCACAGCTTTGATTTCGAGCTGTTCTGGTGACAAATTATTTTTTTCAAATGTTAGGCGGGTGGAGGCGAGCGCAAAAGCATCCACATCAAGCGCAAAAATACGATTTTTGGGATTCAATTTGGCTAAATATGCACTGATAATGCCAGCACCACAACCGAAGTCAGCGATTTTACCTGAACTCACTCGATTGAGGTAGGGGAGAAATACAGCTGTACCAATATCAAGTTTATTTTGACTAAATACACCAGGTAAAGCATAAATCTGTAATTCGCCATTCGGTGTTTGAATTGTATATTGTTGAGCCCAATTTTCTAAAGCTCGAGGCGTAGGAGTCTGATCGATAATTAATTGCCACATTTGACAATGACGAGCGCTATCTAGTTTGACACATTTTCCAAATGGAACGAGTTGTTTTGCTGCTCGTTCAACGCCACCTTTCTTTTCACCCACAAGAAAAATTGATCCACCAAGACCGAGTTTTAATACCACACTGTGTAGTAAGTAATTCAAAAGCTCTTTGGCTTTAGGCACAAAAACAATGACTTGATCATATTCTGCTTCAGGGATATCCGTCCCAAAATGAACAGGAATATTTTGATTTTGGAAAAATAGAAAGTCGTTATAATTCCATGTCCATACTGAAGCCTGAATATTTTTATCGAGCTGAGTGCTTAAGTCATCAGTTGGCGCATTGACTAATAATATTCGACCTTTCAGAAAGTTATGTTGACGAATAACAACTTCACTTTGAGGAACCATATATTTCTCCACAGAATAAAAGAGCCCAGACAATGCTGGGCAGTCTTTGATTCAATCTAAATTATTTCTTTGCTTCAGGTAGAACGAAGTTCAAGATCAAGGCTGCAATGCCGCCAGTTGCTACACCAGAGCTAAATATATTACGAATGAGTTCAGGCATATGTTCAAGAATCTGTGGAACTTGAGCAACACCTAATCCAAGAGCAAGTGAAATTGCAATAATAAGCAATGCACGGCGGTCAAGCTGAATACCAGAAAGGATATTAATCCCTGATGCTGCAACAGCCCCAAACATCACCATGACAGCGCCCCCCAGTACAGCTTGAGGAACAGCTTGGATGATGGCAGCCACTGCTGGTAGTAAACCCAAAATAACTAATAGCGCGGCGATCCATATACCCACATGGCGACTAGCGACACCAGTTAATTGGATTACTCCGTTGTTTTGAGCAAAAACAGAACTCGGGAAAGTATTAAATAAGCCTGCGAGTAAGGAATTTGCACCGTTGACAAGTACACCACCTTTAATGCGCTCCATCCACTTCGGACCATCAACAGGCTGATTAGACAACTTAGAGGTCGCGGTGATATCACCAATCGCTTCTAATGAAGTAACCAGATAAATAAATGCCATTGGTATAAATAAACTCCAAGAGAAGTCTAAGCCAAAGTGCATTGGTGTAGGGATTTGAACCAAAGGTGCATTTTCTAAGCCAGAAAAATCTAAATGCCCCATGAAGCCTGCTAACGCATAACCTACGATCAGCGCAATTAATATCGCACTACTCTTGACCCATGTAACATTTAAGCGGTTTAAGAGAATGATTAATGCCAAAACAGTACAAGACATAATGAGATTGTCTGTATTGGCAAAAGTGTTATTCCCCATCGCTTGGTAACCACCACCCATTGAGATTAAACCTTCTTTAATCAAGGTTAAGCCAATGAGAAGTACAACAATACCAGTCACAAGTGGAGTAATGAGTTTTTTCACCCATGGTAATATGCGTGAAACGCCCATTTCAATGAATGAGCCTGCAATCACGACACCAAAAATTGAACCCATAACAGTTTCAACTGGAGTTCCCGCGGCAACCATTGCTGAGCCAATCCCAATAATAGGACCGATAAAGTTAAAACTTGTACCTTGAACAATTAGTAAGCCTGCACCGAAAGGACCAACCTTTTTACTTTGTAAGAATGTCGCAATACCTGAAATCACCAATGACATGGAGAGGATCATGTTTGTATCTTCTTTAGAAACACCTAAAGCCAAACAGATCAATAGACCAGGAGTAACAATCGGAACAATAATGGCAAGTAAATGCTGAATGGCAGCGAGAAAAGCGATGAACGGTTTTGGTTTATCGTCTAAACCATAAACAAGATCGAGTTTCGGTTCTTGAGATTGGTCGGGAGCAGACATGGTCTATACCATCTAGATTAAGCGAAAGTGCCGACATTCTAATCGAGTTACATGGGTTTACAAAACCGAAACATAACCATTCGTCAAAAAAAATGAAATTGTAAAGAAACAGTCACTATAAAAGTTTAGGATTTTTCTGTATAATTTGCCCTCAAATTTAAAGCGTATCGAATTTACATGTCAGATATTAAAACTCTCCGTAATATTGCCATCATCGCACACGTCGACCATGGTAAAACGACTCTTGTCGACAAACTTTTACAACAATCAGGTGCTTTGGGTGAACGCGCGGGTGAGATCGAGCGTGTCATGGATTCAGGCGCTATTGAAAGTGAACGTGGTATTACCATTCTTGCAAAAAATACTGCAATCAAATGGTTAGATAAACGTACTGATACTGAATACCGTATCAACATCGTGGATACCCCGGGACACGCCGACTTCGGTGGTGAAGTTGAACGTGTAATGTCGATGGTTGATTGTGTACTTCTTTTGGTAGACTCACAAGAAGGTCCAATGCCACAAACTCGTTTCGTAACGCAAAAAGCGTTCGCACGTGGTTTGAAACCAATCGTAATTATCAACAAAGTTGACAAGCCTAATGCGCGTCCTGACTGGGTAATCGATCAAGTATTCGATTTATTCGATAACCTTGGTGGTACTGACGAACAGTTAGACTTCCCTGTGGTTTATGCTTCTGGTCTTCGTGGTGTAGCAGGTCCTTCACCAGAAGAATTGGCAGAAGACATGACTCCGTTGTTCCAAACAATCGTAGACATCGTTGAGCCGCCAGCAGTGGATGTTGATGGTCCATTCCAAATGCAAGTGTCTTCACTTGACTATAACAGCTTCGTTGGTGTTATCGGTGTTGGTCGTATCCAACGTGGTTCAGTAAAATTGAACACACCTGTAACGGTAATCGATAAAGATGGTAAAACACGTAACGGTCGTATCTTAAAAATTATGGGTTACCATGGTTTAGAGCGTATCGACGTTGAATCTGCTTCTGCAGGTGACATCGTATGTGTAACAGGTATGGACGAACTTCATATCTCTGACACGATTTGTGATCCTAAACATGTTGAAGCATTGCCACCGCTTTCTGTAGATGAGCCTACAGTATCGATGACATTCCAAGTTAACAACTCACCATTCGCCGGTAAAGAAGGTAAGTTTGTGACCTCACGTAACATCCGTGAACGTCTTGACCGCGAATTAATTCACAACGTAGCACTTCGTGTAGAAGATACTGACAGTCCTGACCGTTTTAAAGTGTCGGGCCGTGGTGAACTTCACCTTTCGGTATTGATCGAAAACATGCGTCGTGAAGGCTTCGAGATGGGTGTATCTCGTCCGCAAGTAATCTTGAAAGAGATTGACGGCGAAATGCAAGAGCCATACGAAAACGTAACATTTGACGTAGAAGAACAGCATCAAGGTGCTGTAATGGAACAAATGGGTAACCGTAAAGGTGAAATGACCAATATGGAAGTCGACGGTAAAGGTCGTATTCGTATTGAAGCAACTGTACCTTCACGTGGCTTGATTGGTTTCCGTTCAGAATTCATGACCATGACTTCAGGTACTGGTATCATGACCTCAAGTTTCTCGCACTATGGACCAATGAAACAAGGTTCTGTTGCAAAACGTCAAAACGGTGTGTTGATTTCTATGGTTCAAGGTACATGCTTGGGCTATGCATTGTTCAGTTTACAAGACCGTGGTCGTCTATTTGCTAAACCTCAGTTAGAAGTTTACGAAGGTATGATTATTGGTATTAACTCTCGTTCTGACGATATGGTTGTAAACCCAACTAAAGCGAAACAATTAACAAACGTTCGTGCATCAGGTACTGATGATGCATTAACACTTGTTCCTGCGATTGAATATACGTTAGAACAAGCACTTGAATTTATTCAAGATGATGAGCTTGTTGAAGTTACACCTAAATCAATTCGTATTCGTAAGCGTTGGTTGACTGAAAACGAACGTAAACGTAATAAATCTTAATTGATTTAAATAAAAAAACCGCTCAAAAGAGCGGTTTTTTTATATTTTGACTACATCATTTAAGATATGAAATAAAAGTTGTTGAATTGTTGTAGTTGATTTGGACAAGATCTTGTTTATTTAAACAGAGATACTTATGATTTTGGTGGAAAACCAACGAGTATAGACGGAAATATCATTAAGAATAATGTATATTATGTCACATTAATGCATAGAAAAATTTTGGAGAAAAAATGAGCATTATTAAAGAGTTTAAAGAATTTGCCGTAAAAGGCAATGTAATGGATCTGGCGGTCGGTGTGATCATTGGTGGGGCGTTTGGTAAAATCATCGATTCAATGGTTAAAGATGTCATCATGCCAATTATCAGTTGGATCTTAGGCGGTGATGTAGATTATTCAAACTGGTTTGTTGTATTGGGCGATAATCCAAATAACCTTACAACGCTTGCTGCTGCTCAAGAAGCAGGTTTAAATGTTTTGGCTTACGGTAATTTCTTGACGATTCTCATTAACTTCATCCTGCTTGCATGGGTGGTATTCTGGTTAGTGAAATTGATGAATAAAATGCGTCGTAAGCAAGAGGAGGAAGCTCCAGCACCTGAAGCTACTCCAGAAGATATCGAATTACTTCGTGAAATTCGTGACGAATTAAAACGTAAAGGTTAATGCTTTTACAATGAAAACGGCGCTAAATGCGCCGTTTTTTATATCTCATCATTTTTTTAAATCCCCCTTTGTCAAAGGGAGGCTGGGAGGGATTGATTATTAGCTCTTTCTTGCGAAGCGATGCTTCTCATCTCCTAAAAGGAGAGGGAAATCCAAGAAGTTTAAAAATCCATACGAAATTTAATTTCGAGTAAATGCCAGCCGAATTGACTCTTAATTGGTCCATGTAATTCACGTTCAGCCAAACTAAAAACTGCCTTATCGATAGGACCAACCAATTGTCCTTTCTTAACCTCACCTAATTCCCCTCCTTTTTTTCCTGAGGGACAAGTTGAGTGTTGCTTAGCAATTTTAGCAAAATCAGCACCGCCTTTAAGCTTTTGTTTAAGTTGGATACACAGGTCTTTATCTTTGACTAAAATATGCCGAACAATTGCTGATTTCATTTGGATTTTACCTTTGATACAGGATTCTTTGAGGCTTGAGGTCGCTTAAGCGGTTGACACTCAGGGCAAAAAACAGAAGCACGTTGCCCGAGTTTAATATTTTCTAAAGTTGTTTCACAGTTGATGCACATTTCACCAGCGCGTCCATAAGCCAATAGCGTTTGTTGAAAGTAGCCATTTTCGCCCATGGCATTGGTGTAATCACGTAAAGTAGATCCGCCTAAATCAATTGCTTGCTTAAGGATTCGTTTGATTTCAATGACAAATTTTTCAATTTGTGGCCGTGTAAGACTAGAGGCGGGTTGTGCAGGATGAATGCCCAAATTAAACAGACTTTCAGTTGCGTAAATATTTCCAACACCCACAACAATGTGGTTATCCATAATTGCAACTTTGACTGCAACACTCTTATTTTTAAATTTCTGCTCTAGATAGTCAGCATTGAAAGATTCACTTAAAGGTTCAGGTCCAAGCGTATCTAAAAGTTTGGATTGAGCATGATCATCCAGCCATAAAATGCAACCAAAACGACGAGGATCGTGGTAGCGTAATTGGATATCATCGAATTGTATGATGAAATGATCATGCTTTCTCAACGCATCACGTGAATCACTCAAACGAAAGCTTCCTGACATTCCCAAGTGCCATAACATGGTCGCATTTTCAAATTGTGCCAAAATATATTTGGATCGACGTGTTAGCCCTATCAGTCGTTGACCGACCAATTGATTTACATCATTTGGTATAGGCCATCTCAGACTTGAATTATTGACTTGAACAGAAAATACTTTTTGATTCAGCAAAGGGAGCAAGCTGGTTTTAGTGGTTTCAACTTCAGGTAATTCAGGCATGGAAACTCTGTTAAATGGGCGAGTAGAAAAATATTGGGTTAAATGAGGATATTGCAAGTAGCATCGAGTGAACTACAAGATATTACGCTTGAACAGAATATGATACACAATCCATCTAGTGCCTTCATGGTTAAGTTTTAAAATGTTTTTTAAAGCATTCAATGATGAAATGAACTTAGATGATTTATCACGTAAATGCGTTGTACACTGCTACAAATAAATCAATTTAAAATCAGGGAGATTCAGTGTGGCAAAATTATTTGAGCCAATTCAATTCGGAAATTTATCACTCAAAAATAGAATTATTATTGCTCCCATGTGTCAGTATTCTGCAAATGAAGCAGGGGAGCATAGTTTTTGGCATGAACAACAATGGGCGAGTTATGCATTGTCGGGTGCTGGATTATATATTATTGAGGCAACAGCGGTACAAGCTGTAGGTCGTATCAGTTTTGCAGATTTGGGGTTATGGAATGATTTACAACGTGCACAATTAAAAGCATTGATTGATAAGGTAAAATCGATTGCTCCAACGCCAATCGCCATTCAGTTAGCGCACGCGGGACGTAAAGCTTCAACTGATAAACCATGGTTGGGACGTGGTCAATTCTCATCGAATCATGAACATGGCTGGCAAACGGTATCTGCAAGTGATTTACCATTTAATCCAGATGATCAGGCTCCTCATGAATTAAGTATCGAGGAAATCAAAAAAATTATCGATGACTTTGCAACTGCAGCAGTCAGATCTGTAGATGCAGGTTTTGATCTCATCGAAGTCCACGCGGCTCATGGTTATCTATTACATCAATTTATGTCCCCTTTATCTAATCGAAGAACAGATGAATATGGTGGAAGTTTTGAGAATCGCATTCGTCTAACTTTAGAGGTTTTTCAGGCGATCAAAAATGCTGTTCCAGACAACTATCCAATCGGTGTTCGTTTGTCTGCAACAGACTGGATGGAGCAAGAAAAGGGATGGAATATTGATGACTCAATTGGGTTATCAAAGGCATTAGAAAAACTTGGTGCAGTTTATATCCATGCATCATCTGGTGGATTACATGTCGATCAAAATATTCAGATTGGTCCTAATTACCAAGTTCCATTTGCGGAAGCAATCAAGAAACACGTAGACATTCCAGTGATTGCTGTTGGGCTGATCACTGAACCTCAACAGGCGGAAGATGTCTTACAACAAGGCAAAGCTGATGCAATCGGGCTCGCAAGGGCAATACTATTTAATCCAAGATGGCCATGGCATGCTGCTGCTCAATTAAAAGCAGAGGTTGAAATTAGTCCGCAATATTTACGATGCCAACCGCATGATGTGAAATCATTATTTAAGCCATATGCTGATAGATAAAATAGGCATAAAGGTATACTTAAAAAGTCATCTTGGGTAATTACGGCTGTTGTATGATAATTTGACTAACTCATACAATAGCTAGGGATGCTAAGTCATGGTTTTATCGGTCATTATTCCGATTTTTTTACTGCTTTTTTCGGGATATGCCTCGGTTAAACTGAATTTACTTAGCAAGGAACAAGTCTCTATTGTTGGTACATTCGTCATTCGAGTCGCTTTACCTGCTCTATTTTTACAAGCGCTTTCATCAAAAGATCTTGGTGCAATATGGCAACCTGAACTTTTTTACAGTTATATTGTGGTGACCGCCTTTGTATTTGCAATCGCTTTAGGGATTTTGGTAAAGCATTTTAAAAACAATTTAAGTGATGCTGCCATCCTCTCGATTGGAGCGTCAATGTCTAATACTGGACTACTTGGTACGGCCATTTTAAGTCTATTGATTGGTCATATTGCGCTTGCTTTTACTTCTTTAATTGTAATTATCGAAAGTGTTTTTCTTGTTCCAGCAGCTTTATTTATTGCGGGGTTGCAAGCTCAAAATCAGCAAGCAGTACTCAATACATTAAAAAATAACTTTATAAACTTATGTAAAAATCCATTGTTTATTGGTGTGGTAATCGGAATTTTGTGCGCGGTTTTTCAGGTTAAACTGCCGCATTATATAGATCAAGTTTTCTTAATGATTGGTCAGACGGCATCTCCTTTGGCGTTATTTGTGATTGGCGGGAGCGTCGTAGGTTTAACCTTAAAATATGTCAACCAGCAGAGTCTTTATATTGTTCTATCATCCAACTTTATTTTTCCAATACTCATGTATTTGACTCTACGATTTATTGCTCAAGCACCGATGGATATCGTGTATGTAGGGACATTGATTGCAGCTTTACCTACACCTGCATTATTTGGAATGCTGGGACAAGCATATGGACTCAATGATCGTGCAATTACACCTTTATTGATGAGTACAGTCATTGGATTTATTGTGACTGCTGGATTAATTATTTTATGGTGGTAATTGAATAAAACTTAGAATTTAATCATAAATCTCCTTTTCATATAAGAAAACCCTATCTTGCGATAGGGTTTTTGTATTTGAGCATCGGTTTAATATTTAAATTAATGCTTAAGATTTAGCTTTCGTATTTGCTGCAGGTTTTTTTGCATTCTCAGCAATCAGTTTGTTCACGATCGCTAGATTTTCTTTGGCTTGAGGAATATTTTCATCTGCTAAAGCACTAAATATTTTTTTTGCCTCAGGTAGGTTTTGCGGAACGATATTTCCGTTTACGAACATGTTACCAATGGCCATAAGCGCAGGGATGTATCCTTTTTTACCTAAATCTTGAATGCTCGCTAAACCTTTTTTCACAGGCGCTTCAGTTTTGGTTTTGAAGCCTAATGAAATATCGTATAAAGCACGAGCATGAATGGCTGGATAACTTCCTTTCTTAATTAAAGGATCAAGTTTTTGCAAAGCGAGCTTATCAGATTGTTCTTTACCTTCAGAGAACAGTAGAACAGCAGATTCAACAATCGCATCTTCAAAACCTTGAGCTGCAGCTTTATCTAAGTATTCACGAGATTTTTTTTCATTTTTGGTCAGACCCAAGCCGCCAGTGGCATAGTTTTGCGCCAATACATAATTGGCTAAAGGATAGCCTGCAGTGCCAGCTTGTTCATAGAGTTGTACTGCTTTTTTGTTGTCTTGTTTGGTTCCTTGACCAGCTTGAGTGAGATATGCCAAGTTATAAGTCGCTTGAGGATTCCCTGCTTTTGATAAGCGTTCAAGTTCTTGGTAGGCCGCATTGTAATTCTTTGCTTGAATCAGTTCCTGTACTTTGCTGAATGCAGGATCGACTGGTGCGGCAGCGAAGCTAAATGAGGTGGCAACAGCGAGTAAAGCACCACATAATATTTTTTTCATAATTGTTTTATACCTATCTTAAAAAGCAACCCTATTTATTTGATGTAAATAGAGTTTTATACCATTTCATCATAGTCCGAATTATGTGAATGTAAATATAGAATATGTATACATCCTTCAAATTTATCTTCGCTTTGTGAATAAAGTGTGTGTATTGCAGTATAAGCATATAAACGACACTGGATTTATGTTGTTCAGCCTTGAATATATGGATTTAACCAAAATTTTAATCCACTAGTAGTTCTTCGATGTTTTTGCTTAAATACGCATTGTGCAATGAGGTGGTCAACGATGTTTATAAAAGGCATTAAACGTAATTACGATAAAGTTTTTCAAGATGATTCAATCCCAGATGAACAAAAGATAGATGCGCTCTTATTGAAACTTGGGGAGCAGTATTTGGTGAGTCAGGAGAATCGAGTGTATGTATTCCAAAAAGGTGATTTAACCGTAAAGTTTGATGCTAAACACGCGAGAGCATTTCATTTTAAAGATTATGTGGTGAAGGATATGAATAAACTATTTCATGGCTTTTAGAATAAACCTCCTAGCGATATAGGAGGTTTTTTTTATGAGTCATCTCTCAATCGATTGAGAGTTAAAATCTATTCTATCTAATGCCTTGGTCTTATTTTCATATCTTTATCAATAAAAACTCTTTATTATAAAACGATACGAAACGTATCGTTTTATTTCGGGGATTTCATGGCAAGCGAAGACAAAAGTGCACGACGCCGATCATGTATTTTAGCTTCAGTCAAACAGGCTTTGAATGAAGTGGAATATCACCAACTGACAGTAGAAGACATTGCTTCACGTGCTGGGGTGGGAAAGTCGACTATTTATCGATGGTGGTCACATAAATCTGAATTGGTTCTGGACACCTTTAAAGAGCTCACACTCTCAATTTTTGAGTTTGAGCCAGAGCTCGACCTTGAACAAAATCTTAATCAACAATTGCTTCGTTTGGCTAAGGCTTTAGATCATCCAGTGGGACGAGCGATGTTGGTGGTTATGGCGAATCATCGTGAATTGGCTGCAACATTCTTCAAGCAATATTTATTACCTAAACGAGTTCAACTGCATCAACTGATCCAACAGGCGATTGAGGCGGGGGAGCTGATTGAACATGATCACTATGATTTGGTACTTGATCGACTGTATGGTCCTATTCATTACCAAATTATTTTCTTTAATCATTTGCCTGATGAGCACTATATCCGTCAATTGGTCAAACTGAGTTTAGATCCATTACGTCCTCACGCCTAAACATTAATGCGACAAGAGTAGATTTTCATGAGTGTAACCACCGAACGACTTTGGAATCGTTCATTTATCTTGTGTGTATTAAATAATTTATTTGTTTTTATTTACTACTTTGCCATGTTGGCTGTCCTTCCGATTTACATTGTGAAGGATTTAGCGGGATCAGTTGAAGAAGCAGGATTAGCGTTAACGCTTTTTCTCGCCTCATCAATAGCAGTACGACCATTTTCAGGCATGATCATTCAAAAAATGGGTAAGCGACTCACTATGCGTGGATCGAGCACGTTTTTTGCGGTCTTTGCATTTGCTTATTTATTCATTGATAACATGTGGTCATTGTTGCTTATACGATTTTTACATGGGATATGGTTTAGTGTGTTGACCACTGTGGCTGTTCCAGTCGCGAATGACTTTATTCCTGAGCATCGTAAAGGTGAAGGCATGGGTTATTATGTGATGTCCACTAACCTAGGTGTGGTATTTGGACCATTAATTGCGCTTACCATGATTCAATTTTATAGCTTCCAAATTTTATTCGGTGCTCTCGCGGTGCTCATCAGTTTAGGTCTAATTTTTAGCTGGCTATTAAATATTCCAGCGAATCAGATACCTCAGCAAAATAAAATGAATAAAAAAGGTTTTAAGCTAGATGATTTTCTTGAGCCTAAAGTTTTTGCTGTAAGTGGTGTTGCTTTACTTACAGCTTTTGCTTACTCGAGTATTACCAGTTTTATTACGGTTTACAGTGAGAGCAAACAGCTGCTGGCGTATACCAGTGTATTTTTTATATTGTTTGCGGTTTCGATGTTAATTGTAAGACCTTGGGTTGGTAAAATTTATGATCGTCAAGGTCCGCGTGCTGTTATCGTTCCTTCTTTTATATTTTTTGCGATTGGACTTGTGGTCGTAACACTAGTCAATAATCAGTGGATGTTGTGGTTATCTGCAATTTTTATTGGAATTGGATATGGTTCAGTATTTCCTTGTTTGCAAACGCTCACCATTCAAACCGTAGATAAACATCGGATGGGGCATGCAATATCAACATTCTTTATTTGTTTTGATATTGGTCTGGCAGTTGGTTCAGTTGTAATGGGATTGGTTATTGCACAATGGAGCTTTGAATTTATGTACTGGTGTTGTGCGGTATTGGTCATATTAAACCTGATCATTTACCGGAAATATGTTCCAAATCCTCAGCCTATTAGTTAATAAAAAAACCTCCTAAATGGAGGTTTTTTTGAATAAATGTAAATTTACCATGAGCCAGAAGCACCACCACCGCCTGAATCTCGTGATGAAGATGAGTTGGTGCTAGATGAAGAACTATGGCTTGAAGAAGAGCTTGATGAATCCGATGAGTTATTGGTATTAGTCGTGGATTCCTCACTCTTAAACCAGTCAGCATAGAACCTTGGATAGAGGGATTTATTTTGTCTCACAATCAAAATTGTTAGAAGCCACAAGAAGAACAATGGCACACTTAAGTAAAAAAATACAACAAAGACAGATCCGATTGATAACTTATCCACCTTTTTTGCAAAAGTCGCAGCGAAAGCAAAACAAATAGCCAATAATAGAATTTTTTCTTTAATTGAAATAATTTTCCACTTACTGTGTAGGTCATATTTATGGTGAATATACGATAATGTCACCAACAGTAAGAGCGTACTGAAGAAAAGAACGAGAATATTTAATGCAGTTAAAAACCAACAAATTAATAAATGGATGGGCAAAATACCGATCAAAAGTTTTTTATAACCCTTAAAATATTCTTTACCTCTTAATAGATAGTCATAAATAGGTGATAAATAAATGATTAACATAGCACACACTAAAAAATTCCATAGCGCAAAAATCCAGTAATTAGTCACGAATTTAGAAGGTTTACCCAAATTGATTATATTGTTTTCTGTTTTCGAATCGACTAAGGACTCAAATTTAATTTTATTTGATGATGAATTTTCTAAGGATAAATTGGCTATAAGTTTTCTTTGAAGATGTGAAAATCCACTAAAATAATTATGATTTTTAAAGTTAGGTGCTAACGTATTTCTAATTAGGTGTGCTGCCTCTATATCAGTGAAGTCACGCTCTAAACCATAACCAACTTCGAAGCGCATTTTACGATCGTATTTTGAAACTAAGAGTAATAAACCATTATCGAGCTTTTCGTTGCCAATTTTAAGTGTATTAAAAACATCAAGTGCATATTGCTCAATAGATTCACCATTAGTGTTTGGAATCATGAGAATTTTAAATTCTACATTACTTTCTTGATAAAGCTGTTCATTTTGCTCTATAAGTTCAATGATTTCAGATGTACTCAGCGTATTTGTTGTATCTACCACATTTTCTTTTTTTAGCTGCTCTAATAATCGAGCATCAATTCCAGCATAGCTTAGTGTTGGGGCAATTAGACTAAGCACATAAATAAAAAAAATAAAAATGTTAAAGCGTAAAGGAAAAGAGTAATACATTATTTGTTATATCTATTTTTACTTTGCTGACATTTTAAGGGAGTGCATAAAAAAAGCCAGAATAATTGATATTCTGGCTTGTAATTTGAGAATGAACTTTACTGTGGTCTAGCCACATCACCATTTAAATACTCAGGCAAATCTAAAACAGTCACGTCTAACTCTGCTAATGCTTCAGGACGTGCTACCACCAAAGCGATATAACCGTTTTCGAAAGGCGCACTATTGACGACTTGTACACTTTTATCGAGTTGTTCAGCTTCTGCAGGTACAGCACCTGTACCCTGAATTAAATGTAACCACGCTTTCGGTTTAGCTTTAAACCATAAACGTGCAATCACTTCCTGACCCAAGTAACAACCCTTGTCATAGTGAACGCCTTCACGTTGATGTAAACGAAGTTCTTGGGGTTGGAACACGTGTTCTATGACTTGATCAATGTAAGCTTGACCCTGTTGAATAGCTTGAACTTGCCAAGCGGCAATATCTGTTACTTCTGCTGAGAACGTTGTGGTGTCACCTTGAAGCGTAGGATAGACCTGACTAGCTTCTTCAAGTTTCATTTTGGAAAAAGCACCGAATTTTTTAATGTGTTTGGAAAATTCTTCAGCTTGATCTTGAGTGGTTACAATGACGAAGCTTTCAGGATTCAGCTTTGTTAGCCATAAACCAAAGTGAATTCGACCTTTTAAATCACAAATTGCTGTGTAGCGCGTGATATTTTCTTCAAGGCGTTCAACATGCAACGTCACTTGACCTTGTAAAAATTTTTGAGCATCCACGCCATTAAGCGTAAATGAGGAGAAAGATAAATTGTTCATTTTCTATGCTCGAATCTGAATCTAATACTAAAGAATTATCCCAATTTTCCACTATTTTTCAAAAAAAAGCACATAACTGCTAATTTAACTGCGTTATTTGAAACAAAATATTTCAAAAACCCTGTTTTTTATACCTAAGTGTATGAAATATATAAGATTTGGGAAATGGACTTTCAGCAGTGTACTATGCCAACACAAATGATGAAGTCTCATCAACAACAAAATGTTTAGAAAGTTTAGAAAAAAGATGCTCAAGGCAAGGCAGGAACGCGATGAATAACAACTACCGTAAACCACTGCAAGGTACCCAGCTCGAATATTATGATGTGCGTCAAGCCGTTGAAGATATTCAGCCAGGCGCATACGCAAAACTCTCATATACTTCTAAAGTGCTTGCAGAGCAATTGGTACGCCGTTGCGATCCTGCAATTTTAGAGCAGTCTCTTAAAGAATTAATCTTTAATAAACAAGACCACGATTTCCCTTGGTATCCAGCACGTGTGGTTTGCCACGATATTTTAGGTCAAACAGCATTGGTGGACCTTGCAGGTTTGCGTGATGCGATTGCCGATCAAGGTGGAGACCCATCTAAAGTCAATCCAGTGGTACCAACTCAGCTGATTGTCGATCACTCACTCGCAGTCGAGTACGGTGGTTTTGATCCTGATGCATTTGAGAAAAACCGTGCGATTGAAGATCGCCGTAATGAAGACCGTTTCCATTTTATTGAGTGGACAAAAACAGCATTTGAAAATGTAGATGTAATCCCTGCGGGTAACGGCATCATGCACCAAATCAATTTGGAAAAGATGTCACCTGTGATTCAAAACCGTGGTGGCGTAGCTTTCCCTGATACGTGTGTGGGTACTGATTCACATACCCCACATACCGATGCTTTAGGTGTCATTTCAATTGGTGTCGGTGGCTTAGAAGCTGAAAACGTGATGCTTGGTCGTGCATCTTGGATGCGTTTACCTGACATTATTGGTGTAGAGCTTGTTGGTCAGCGTAAGCCGGGCATTACGGCAACTGATATCGTATTGGCTTTAACAGAGTTCTTGCGTAAAGAGCGAGTCGTCGGTGCTTATTTAGAGTTCTTTGGTGAAGGTGCCGACACCATGTCAATTGGTGACCGTGCAACGATCTCAAACATGACCCCTGAATATGGTGCAACGGCGGCGATGTTCTATATCGACCAAAACACCGTTGATTATTTAACGCTTACAGGTCGTGAGCCTGAGCAAGTGAAGCTTGTTGAAACCTACGCCAAAGAAATTGGTCTTTGGGCAAGTGACATGACTAAAGCCGAGTACCCACGTGTACTCCGTTTTGATTTATCTACAGTCACTCGTAACATTGCAGGGCCATCTAATCCACATGCGCGTGTATCAACAAGTGATTTAAAAGCCAAAGGTATTGCAGGCAATTTAGAAGCAGCGCGTGCGCAAGAAGCAGAAGGCTTAATGCCTGATGGTGCAATCATCATTGCGGCAATTACATCATGTACCAATACCTCGAATCCACGTAATACGGTTGCAGCAGGTTTATTGGCACGTAAAGCAAACGAGTTAGGCTTAGTGCGTAAGCCGTGGGTGAAATCATCTTTTGCACCGGGTTCTAAAGCCGCAGCATTGTATTTAGAAGAAGCAGGTGTACTCGGTGATTTAGAAAAACTCGGTTTTGGTATCGTGGCGTATGCATGTACCACATGTAACGGGATGTCAGGTGCGTTAGATCCAAAAATCCAACAAGAAATTATCGACCGTGACCTCTACGCAACGGCTGTTTTATCAGGTAACCGTAACTTTGATGGTCGTATCCATCCTTATGCAAAACAAGCGTTCTTGGCATCTCCACCTTTAGTTGTGGCGTATGCGATTGCAGGGACGATTCGGTTTGACATCGAAACTGATGCGCTAGGGCACGATAAAGACGGCAACCCAATTTACCTCAAAGACATTTGGCCATCAGATGAAGAAATTGATGCATTGGTGAAAGTTGCGGTTAAACCTGAGCAATTTAAGAAAGTGTATATTCCAATGTTTGATTTGGGTGAGAAAGTTCAAGCTGCAAGCCCATTGTATGACTGGCGTCCGCAAAGTACGTATATCCGCCGTCCGCCATATTGGGAAGGCGCACTTGCTGCACCTCGTACTTTAGCCAATATGCGTCCGCTTGCGATCTTGGGCGATAACATCACCACAGACCATTTATCACCATCGAATGCGATTATGATGGATTCGGCAGCAGGTGAATATCTACATAAAATGGGCGTTCCTGAGGAAGACTTTAACTCATATGCAACGCACCGTGGTGACCATTTAACCGCACAACGTGCGACCTTTGCCAATCCGAAATTGTATAACGAAATGGTAGTACGTTCGGACGGTACAATTAAGCAAGGGTCTAAAGCGCGTGTAGAGCCTGAAGGCGAAGTGATGCGTATGTGGGAAGCAATTGAAACCTACATGAACCGTAAACAGCCTTTAATTATTGTTGCAGGGAAAGATTACGGACAAGGTTCTAGTCGTGACTGGGCTGCTAAAGGTGTGCGCCTTGCAGGTGTTGAAGCGATTGTGGCGGAAGGTTTTGAGCGTATCCACCGTACCAACTTAGTCGGTATGGGCGTATTACCGCTTGAGTTTAAGGCAGGAACTGACCGTAAAACTTTAGGTTTGGATGGTACAGAGCTGTATAGCGTGATTGGAAACATCGCACCTCGTTCGACTTTGACTTTAGTTATTGAGCGTTCAACGGCGGATGGTAAAAATCAAACGATTGAAGTGCCTGTAACGTGTCGTTTGGATACCGAAGAAGAAGTTTCTGTGTATGAAGCGGGTGGGGTATTACAACGCTTTGCACAGGATTTCTTGGAAGGGAATGTTTAAGAATCTCCCCTAACCCCTCTTTCTCAAAGAGGGAAACTCCCTTCTTTTTAAAGGGGTTTAGGGTGGATTAAAGTTTTTGATATTGTTGAATAAAGACCTTACTGTTAAGTGGGGTTTTTAAATTGGGATAATTTAGTGTCAGTTTTAGAAAAATTAGAAAAGTATATAGAATTTATTAAAACCAATCATGGATATGACAATTGGATAACTGTCTATAAAACATTACCGATTAGTGATAAGGATAATGATGCAGGAATGTATTGTGCCTTAGTTTCTAAAGATGAAACGAATAATGCCTTGCAAAATAATGGTTGGGATGTATCAGTTGGCAAGGGTGGTTCAGGCTTTAGCTATTCTTATGAGAATGCTGAAAAAGTTGTGCGTTATCATTCAAATACTGATGAGCCCTTTTTAAGGTTAGTATTGGTTATCGATTATCATGGTATTGTGGATAATTCAGTAGAGATTTTGGAAGAGTTCAGATTGTTGTTTAATCTGTATCATGATCAAAAAAATAACAGATATTTAGATTTTGACGATTTAGGGGAGCTGATAGAAGTTATAAAATTTGAAAACGATGAAGTGAAAATAAGAAGAAGATATTTGAAATCATTTATAGCTTTTAAACAAATGGACTTTTTATTGTATTTTGAATCTACTTGGCATACTTCAGAACCTATTGCGTTGGAATATGATGTTAAAGAAGAAAACTTAACGTACACCGTGTATTCTGGTGATAGTTATGTAGATGGTTATTCAAGGTTTATAAGAATTTGCGGGAAAAAATTAATAGCATGTGAAAATATAGAGAGTTGTAATATTTGGCCATTTGAGAAAGAAAAAAAGTATCAGTCATATATCATTGGCGGTGATGAGGATAAATTAATTGAATTTACTTCTAACCCAGAGAAACTATCAAATTATTTCGGTAAAAATCCTCAGTCCCCACATTATTTAACACCTGTCTTTTTTAAAAATGAAGTAATGAATAAGTATTATGGTAATTCTGACTATATAATTGAAGATGGTTATTTAATTAGAAATGGATTATGGCGATTAAGGTTTGATAATAATTCAAATGAGCATATCTCCGTTTTTTTAGGTGATTTGGGGCGTGATTTACCTGAAAAAGAACAATTGTATTGGAAAAGTTTTAATTTAATTCCTGATGGAAGAAAAATCAGTACGGCAAATTATGAAAGGAGCTTTTTAGGAAATTTTTTTGATTCAGAAAAAGCTGAACACATTTTTAAATCAGAGTTCAAGACTTTCCAAGAATATTGGTTCAAAAAAAATAGTTGGTATTTTTTCTTACCGTTAGCTGAGAAAGACCAACATTTTTTTAATTCTATCAGAACATTACTCTCAAATGAGCAAGCTGAGTTTGATTCTCAGGTTTTAGCTTTAGCAAAAACTACAATAGATTCTGTAAATGTAAAAGAACTTAGCAAATTTTTAAATAGTGAAGAAAGTAAATCAATCAATTTAATTTTAATGTTAGTCGAAAAATCAGAAAGATACAGAGATTTCACAGATTTGCTTAGAGGGCTCCAATCTATCAGATCAACAGGCGTTGCTCATCGTAAAGGTTCTGAATATGCTAAGCAGATGAATAAATATGAAATTAATGAAGAAAATTATAGAGATAGTTTTGATAAGTTTTTAATAGGATTGGTTATGTTATTTAGAGAATTACAGACTATCTAAAACTTTTATTAATCCAAGAACTCATACATTTATTATCATTTTTAGCTTTTATGCCATCATCATCTGTCGAAATGGACAATAAAAAGTCATTCACACTCCGTTATAGTGACTTCACCATTTCTAAAAATATACGGAGAACAAAAATGGTTACAGCTGGCTCTAAACCGGGAACAGGTTTCTATTTTTGCGTTCAATGTGGGCATCGTGCTTACTTAGAAATTGGTACTGATCGTTTACCACCGTGTACCAAATGCTTAAGCAATCAATTTAAAAAATAATTCGCTCAAGCAAACACACTAAAACAGACACCACTGTTTTAAACAAAAGCCCTATTACACCATAGGGCTTTTTTGTTACCTTAAGAAAATTAAAAACATATAAATAAAAAGGTTTGCTATGGAAACAATACTCGGTTTATGTCTTGGTATAGGATTGAGTGCTGCATGTGGCTTCCGCGTATTTGTTCCCTTATTGGTGATGAGTATTGCCTCCCTCATGGGATGGTTTGAACCGATGAAAGGCTTTGAATGGCTTGCGATGCCATCGGTTTGTATTGCATTGGGTGTTGCCACCATTTTTGAAATCGGGGCGTATTACATTCCTTGGATTGATAACTTACTGGATACTATTGCGACGCCTGCGGCATTGGTGGCGGGTACACTGACCATGATGGCGGTCAGCTCTGGCGAAATGTCGCAATTTGCAAGTTGGGCTGCTGCAATCATCGTCGGTGGTGGAACAGCAGGAGCAGTGCAACTTGGGACAGTTGCAGCACGGGGTGTATCGACCGCAACCACGGGTGGCGTGGCAAATCCTGTGGTTTCTACAGGTGAGTGGGTCAGCGCATTGGTGATTTCCGTATTGTCATTCTTTATACCAGTATTGGTAGTAATCGTTTTACTAATTGGTGTGGTTTGGACAGTACGTTGGTTCAAAAAGAAAAAGCAGCGTCAAGCTGATGCTCAGTAAATTTATAAAAGAAGTATTAAAAATCTCGGATAAAGAATGAAAAATATATTGGCATTATTTCAAGTTTTAATTGGGCTTTACTTTTTGGGTGATCTGATTAGACAGAATCCAAAGATTGATGGTTTTTTACAAAATACTGAAAAAAATTTTTCAAATTGGAATCACAAGCTCAAAGATTCAAATGCAAAATCAGGCTTATTTTTGTTGAAGAAGATTCATGGTTACTTATCTATAATTTTTATCATTATATTTCTCGTTATCCAAAAATTATGGCCTTCACAAATTTATTTGCTTCATCTTCTGTCCGCTGCATTTGTTGCTTGTATATTTGTTTGGTTGTCTTTGACCTGGACAATTGATCATAAAAACATGATCCTTTCGATGGCAAAGCAAGTTGCTTTTTTAAGTGTAACGCCTTTTATTGCAGGAATAATGGACTATCTTTTTTCATTAAATTTTACAGCAATATTTGTTCAGATATACAACACGCTCGCACAGACACTGCATTTGGAACCGAGCGGGATGCATCATCCAATTATTATGGGGCTTGTAGGTAGTCTTATTTTGACAAGCTTATTTGTCATCTATTACATAATAATGTGGGTGATTTCGCTACCAACACTACTGATTTTTCTATTATTTATGCTGAGTGCTCAGAGAATTGCCAGATTAATTAACAGTATTGCGCCTAAACAGCCTTTAATGGGTTTAGCTGTAATATTGTTTATCATTCTGACGTTTGTTCAAGCAAATATCTAAATTATTCAGTGGATGAATTGAATTTACAGACTTCTGAATAAACTATATCTTTGATTTTTAAGTGAGATTGTTTAAATATTTAAAAACCACGATCAATTTTACAGCTATTTTAGCTCAGCATTGGTCTAAAGCTTGCTTTAGATTTATAGCACTTAAGCTCATTGAAGACTGAAATAAACTTATAGGATCACCCTGTGAATACAGTACAAGAAAAATCCCGCGCAAAACTTCCTTTTAAAGTCCACATGATGGCAGGCTGGCCGTTGTTACTACTGATTATTGGTGGTGCTGTGGGTGGTTCACTCGGTGCAATTGCTTATACAATTAACCTCAAAATTTATAAATCTGAATTATCTCAACTACAAAAAGTAATAGCTAATCTTATGTGTGGCATGTTTGCCATGATGTTGTGGTGGAGCATTGCATCTTGGATTCAAGCCAGTCTCTAAAATGGAAGGTCAACTTGAATTTTAATTGCAATATTTAGCTAAAAATCGCTAAAAAAAGTGTATCAATGAACCTATTTGGGAAAAAATATTATATTTATAAGGTGATATGAAATATTTTTTTATTCGATGCTAAAATTCGTTAATCTTAGGAAATTAATCCCGACGCAGTCTCGCTATTATATATCTCAAGGGTGTGACGGGATCGAAAAGAGTAGATTGCTACCAGTTGCGTACGGCGTGCGTGTAGTACTTACCCAAAAGGTCTTGATTCGGCTTAGGACGCTATAAACCAGAAGTTTATAGGCAATAGGGTTATAACTTACAAAGTTATAATAGTTGAAGTAAACAACATGTTTTCCCTGACACCCTCAAAATTCTCTTAAAAAAAATTATAATTCTCAATTCTCAATTCTCAATTCTCAATTCTCAATTCTCAATTCTCAATTCTCAAATCGCTCATCTTATAAATTGACACTGAGTTGATCAGTTGCTATTTTTCCGCATCCCAAAGAAATGCTCTGTTCACATGCCTTTAGACGATAATTTTGTATATATGCCACCTCAAGGTCCGCTTAACATCGTCTATGAAGATGATGATTTGGTGGTCATTGATAAACCAGCAGGATTATTGTCTGTGCCAGGACGCTTGCCTGAGCATCATGACAGTGCGTATTTAAGAGTGATAGCTCAATATCCAAATGCAAAAATTACCCATCGTTTAGATATGGCAACCTCTGGAATTTTGATGTTTGCAAAACATCGCGATGCTGAAGTGGCTGTGAGCAAAATGTTCCAAGCGCGCACCGTGAAAAAAAATTATGTGGCACTGGTGCAAGGTAAAATTGCACAACAGGGACAAGTAGACTTGCCTTTAATTACGGACTGGGAAAACAGACCGAGACAAATCGTTCATTTTGAACTTGGAAAATCAGCCTTAACACTGTTTGAATTGGTCGCTTATGATGCGCATTTAGATGTTAGTCGTGTCTTGTTGACGCCAATTACGGGGCGTTCACATCAATTACGCGTACATATGCAAGCCATAGGTCATCCGATCACAGGTGATAAACTCTATCATCCAAACCCTAAACTCAGTGATTTAGGGCGTATGGCTTTGCATGCGAGTTATTTAGAGTTTCAACAACCGTTGAGTGGTATTGAAATTAAAATTGTGAGTGAAGTTCCATTTTGAATGAAACGCTTCAAGCAAAATACGTATTGTGAGTGCCTAACTAAAATTTAACAATTACGATCATATAAAGTTAAGAACAATTTCTAATGAATTCTTCTCCAAAATGAAATAAATATAGGCTACTCTAGGATATTGTATACGCAATAACCACAATAAGGATGAACGTATGAGCCGTGATTTAGAACAATTTCCAAATGATGATAATGGCGATGTACTGTGGCAAATGTTCCAGGATGGAGATGATTTAAGCGAGCCGCATGAGATTGAGTACTCAATTGCTTTTAGCTCTAAAGACAAAGCTGAAAAATGTGCCTTGTTCTTGCTTCAGGAAGAACAAAAGATCAGTTTATTTATTGATGAAGAGTCTGAATCCGCAGAATGGATTATCACGATTTATGTGTATATGGAGCCAGAATACTCAGATATTGTGGATTTAGAAGAGTGGTTTACCAAAATAGCCAATGACTATGACGGTGAGTACGATGGATGGGGATGTATGGCATATGTATATGATGATGAAGATATAGAAGATGAGTTTCAAAGCTAAACAAGGCTAGAGCCAATAAAAGAACCTAAGTGATTGAACTTAGGTTTTTTTTATTTAAACCTTATAAAATTTAAGGTTTTTTTCTATTCGCTAGATGAAAGTGGTATATTGAGCAAAATTTTTTATTTTTTGGATTTTTTATGTCTTTGCCAAATTGCCCAAAATGTTCCTCTGAATATACTTATGAAGATGGGGACCTCTTGATCTGCCCAGAATGTTCACATGAATGGAAAGAAGGAGAGACACTCGAAGAAGTGGTTCAGATCAAAGATGCAAATGGCAATCTTCTTGCAGATGGCGATACCGTAACGGTTATCAAAGATTTAAAAATTAAAGGTTCATCATCCGTAATCAAAGTCGGTACTAAAGCAAAAAGTATTCGTTTGTTGCCAGATGCAACGGATGGTCATGATATTGATTGTAAAGTAGATGGTTTTGGCGCAATGAAACTTAAGTCCGAATATGTAAAGAAAGCATAAGCTCTTATAATGGCTTCAGTGAAACTGGGGCCAATTTTTTTATGTGATAATAACTCGTCGTTGGTTTTAATTTGATCATAATGATAAGTTTTAATAAATAATGGTTGTTTTTTATCAATTTAAATTGAATTTTAGATACAAATTAGAATAAAAATTTCTTTGCTTGGCACAAAATAACATTACAGTTTTTCTTTAAAAGTGTTAACTTCATCACACTAATAACAATAAGGTCACATCATGTCTATTCAGATTGAGGGTAATGTTGTTGCTGCTCATGAAGTATTAGCGCAATTAAAAGAATGGGATTCAGCATTAGTAGGTAATAATGTTGATGCGTTAATCGAACAATGTGCGCAAAATGTAAGTATGTTTGATGTCAGCACCCAACTTGAGGGAGCTGAAGCTTATCGAAAAGAATGGCAAAAATTTAGTCCCTATTTCTTCGATGGAATGCAAATCACTCGCCGTGATGTAAAAGTGCATGCGAGTGATCATTTGGTTGTATTACATTGTCACTCTAAAGTGGAACATAAAGCCTTAAAAGGTCAGTTGCAAATGCCTTGGTGTCGTACAACATTATGTCTACAAAAAACCAATGAACAATGGGTGATGGTACACCAACATATTTCTATGCCTGTAGACTTAGCAACGGGAAAGGCTATCATCTTGAAGGATAAATCAAAATTAAGGCTTGTGGTTTAGCTTATCTTGAGCATTTAGATGGGCTTAAACAGTGTTATCTTTCATGAATGAGTTAAATTCTGGAGACGTGTCATGGGATTTTATGATTTTTATCGTTTGAGTTCTCATGCGGTGATCACCAACCCAGAGGGACAAGTCTTATTACTGAAAGCAAACTATGCCAATTACAGTTGGGGGTTGCCAGGTGGTGGTTTAGATCAAGGTGAAACCATACATCAAGCTTTGCTCAGAGAATGTAAAGAAGAAATAGGTTGTGATGTAAGCATCCAATATTTATCAGGGGTCTACTATCACGCACATGTAAACTCACATACCTTTATCTTTAGATGCATGATTGAAAATAACGCCCAAATTCAACTCTCTGAGGAACATACGGAATATGCATGGTTTAGTCCAGAGCAACTGTCTGAAGTTCAACGCACTCGCGTTCAAGACTGTCTGAATTTTCAAGGTGAAGTTCGGAGTTATTCATTCTAGAATTTAGAAATTAGACAGTTTGCATAATGTTTTGAAAATGATTGAGCTTAGCAATGATTTCATCTACTTGTTTCAGACGTTTCACCTCATCCCATAACAGTTTTGCTTCAGGATAATGTTTAGACATCATACCTAGCCATTGCTTATAACGTCCGACCATATTCATTTCTTTTTTATAAGAACCATTTAAGAAGCGAATTTGGAGTGTAATTAAATCGCTCCATTGTAATATCGCTTCGTCTTTATTTTGTCGGATGCATTGTGTGACATCGGGTGTTGTCACTGCTGCACGACCAATCATTAGATCTTCACAACCTGACTCTAGTAAACACTGGCGCGCATCTTGGTTATTCCAGATTTCACCATTGGCTATCACATTAATGCTAAGCGCATGACGAATGGGTTGAAGTTGATCCCAAAAGGCGGGTGGGGTGTAGCCATCTGCTTTTGTTCGTGCATGAACGGTAACCCAAGCGGCACCAGCATCTTCTATCGCATGTGCATTTTCTAGGGTGAAATTACGATCCATATAACCTAAACGCATTTTTGCTGAAACTGGTATTTCAGCAGGCACTGCATCACGTACAGCTTTAACCAGTTGATACACTGTTTCAGGTTCATCCAATAATACAGAACCACCTCGATGCCTGTTTACTGTTTTAGCTGGACAGCCAAAATTCATATCAATTGCAGGTGCACCTAACTCCACCGCTCGAACGGCATTTGCAGCCAACATGGTTGGATTATTCCCTAAAAATTGAACATGAACGGGTGTTCCTGCTGCTGTTTTGCCATCGTTCAATAATTCGGGACAGTAAGAATGATAGATGTGATCTGGAAGGACAGAATCAGTGACACGGATAAACTCAGTTACACACCAGTCGAAGCTGCCGACATGTGTGAGAACATCACGCATGATGGGATCAGTTAAACCTTCCATGGGTGCTAAAACGAGTTTCACTTGGTCACCTGAATATGGGAAAAACGGTGTTATACGGTGTTTTGTATAGCTTGTCTAGTCAGAAATTTCACACAAAAAAAAGCCCAAACTTATGTTTGGGCTTTTCGCTTCCAATTATTGATATTTAGCCCATTGTAGGTCTGCATTTTTAATGGCGATGAAATCATTGGCATTCACATCATCAACTTTATTTAAATTTTTATATTCATTTTTGGGAATATAAATATTTGTACCAGCACCCATTGTATTGTGTTGTTGAACACTAGTATACGGTGGGACACCTTGAGAGCTGATATTACCAAAGATTCCATTTTTTTCACCGATACCACATGCTGCACTACCTTCAACATTACTTCTTGCTAATACGTCACCATAAATTTGTGCACATGCACCAATACGCACAACTTGATTAGACATCAAGGCAACTAAACCAAGTTCTAACTTTGTTATTTCTTTATTATCAATAGTCACTGTATCAAGCGTACCGTTAGGTAATCTATTGGTATTTTTATACATCGTATTCGCATCTTGGCACAAATTCACTGGCGTCAAGAATTTGTTCGATAAAGTTGCAGGTGTTGTTGCAGGTGGACTAACACTAAACTTAGTATTAGACGTAGTGCCTAAGTTACGTGAACAAATTAAGGCATCTGTTGCATTTGGATTTCGCGTAATATTACGAGGCGAATAAATGCGAGGAGACATCGCAATCGCATCAATATCACCTTCAGCAAGGAAAGTATTGGTGAATACAGAATCAGTACTATCCGCCGCAAGATTCGCTTTACCAGAAATAATTAATTTACCTTCGAAATACAGAATACCTGGAGCAAAACTTGCGTTATCGAATGTAGATGTATCCATTGAACGAATATACCAAGTGTCTGGTAATGTATAGTCATAATCTTTAGGCCAGCCAAATATATAACGATCTTTACCATTAAGACCATTGAAGTCTAAGCTGACCCGTGGAAGATATCCAATAATTTGACTCGTACAATAACCGCTCTTATGCTCAGTACGTAGCCCTAAACTATTGGTCATGACCTGTTCTTCATGAATAGTTTCACAAATAGCACCGACATAATCTTTGCTATTCAAGGTGTATTTCCCTAAATAGAAACCTCGTGAGTTTGAGTTATCAGGGTCAATTTTCATGATTTGAGTTTTATTTCCTGAAGCATCTACAGCAAACTGTTTGTGAATATTATTAGTAGCGTCATACTCATACATGTAAGTGATTTTAGAGCTCTCATTGCGAAGATGATTTAAATATACGCGAGCAGCGCCATATTCACGTACGAAAATATAGTTTGCATCGTTTCGATATTGACGAACATCGACTCTGGTTTCAAACGTCATATTTTGAATTGCTTCTTGAATACTGGCTATGGTTTCAGAAACGTCGTATTTAGGAATATCTGGAAAAGTACTGAGCTGAGGGATGCTTGTGAGTTTTTCATAAATTTTTCCACTAATTGCATTCTTAAATCCTTCAACTACACCATTCTGGTTTGAAGTACTAAAGTTGGCAAGATAGACATCACCTTTTACGTCTTCAATAATAAGACCATCTAATAAGCGTAATGGACCGTTAGAATACACATTTCCACCAATCCAACTTGTACTTAAGCGGACTCCAGCCTTGTACACGCCAATCCCTTGTTTCGACTGATTGTGAGCATAGGCCGATTGTTCAATTTTGGAGAAGGTATCAAGGTCAATAAATTCTTTGGCTCTTACACTGCCCTTAACGTCACTACTAGAAATATTAACTTTACCGCCTGATGTAATATCACCCGTAACAACACTAGTTCCGATCATTGTTACGTTGCCACCTGCCATGACATTTCCGTTGACTTTACTAGAAACGGAAAGATTGACATTCCCTTGGTGTGTGGTGATAGAAGACACTTCAACATTCGTGCGTAGTGTTACATCTTTATTGGTATGTAAGTTTGCAGCATAGCCACCTTCTGTAAGACTAATATTTCCGTCAGTGGAAATATTTTGAGCTTTAGAACCAAGAGAAAGTGTGACATTACCAATTGCTTTAATATTTTCTGCTTTGACATTGGTTAACAGTTTAACCCACTCACCAGAAGAAATATTGCCAAAATTTCCGCCGTTAATAATGTGAACATAGCCCTCAGCATTGATGTTAATTACAGCCCCATTTCTTGTACCACAGGCATCAATTAAACAATCTATATAGACATTTCCACCTTTACCATCTTTGTCTTTCTTAACGTTAATAGTTAAGTTTTTAATATTTTTGATTTTGAAACCAGCTTGTAAGGACAGGCTGCCACCATCGACATTCAGTTCGACATACTCATCTGGTTTAGTTGGATCTTCGCCGGAAATGGTAGTGCCAGACATAAATGTTTGACCAGTGAAATTAATAACACTCTTGTACTTAATCAGGTCTGCTGCAAGATCATAGATTGCTTGTATCGTAGTAGCTGATTGAGCTGACCCACTTTTCGACAGAATATTTGCGATTACAATACATTTGGTTCCAGTAGAACCATCTGGGTTATTGGTTAAACCATTGCAACCTTTTACATCTTTTACTTCAACCGTGACATAACGTTGGTTGGTATCATCATTTAAAAGCTGAATTTCACCTGTATTTAATAAGCTTTGGCGAAAGTCATTGATATCGGTATCCTTATATTTTTTTAATAAATATTCACGAAAGGCGCTAACACCTGACCATCCCATGAGTTGTACGTTGGTTTGTGCATGCGCAGCTACATTTGCTTCTTTGTTGGAGATGAGTGATTTTGCAACAGTCGATGTTATGATCATCACTGTAAGCCCGATGAGCAAGACCAAAAGAATAGTGGCCATGCCTTGCTGCTTTCTTAAACTATTCATCTTTAATCTCGCTCTTAAAGGTTAACAATGTTATTAAGACAAACGGTATTACTCACTGTTTGACCAATATTTGAATTTTGCATTTCATCTGCGTATTGACGATTAGCAGTAATCGTCAGTTGGCGCGTACCTTTGGAGTTGTTTTTATCAATTCCAAAAGGTGTACAATTTCCCGGTGTTAATACAAAGTTAAAAACGGTGCCTGTTTCTAAGGTCTTAAAGGAAACAATATGCTGTTTTTCATCAGGTTGGCTAAAAGTTTCTATATTTAATACTGCTTCAGACCCACAGTTATTCTTTTTAAGAAAGATTAAGCGATATGTATCACCTTCTTTTTCTTGAGTTAATGCTTCACAGTTGTAATTAATCGTTGTATTTGCAGACATTAAGCTTGTTACAGGATCTGGATTCATTCGCCAGAAAACAGCAGGTAAATTTTGAGTGTCCACTCCTACAGCAATATCTGATGTTTTTCCTGAACCATAGCCTGCATTTTGAACGAGCTTCTGTGCAACTGATAATGCTGTTCGTATTTGAGCATCGTATTCCGAATCACGAGAAGAACTAATACCAATTTGAGTCGTCTGTTTAAAAAGCATGAGCATCATTAGCATGCATAACATTGCAATGACTAATCCAACCATCAACTCAACGAGCGTAAATCCTTTTTGACTCATGATTTATCTCCCGACTCGATAACAATCTAAGCCTTCCATACTGTCTTCAGCGCAGGTCTTGGCATTAGATTGATTTGTACTCGCAGCTAACACAGGCCATGTAATTTTTGTACCTGCGACACCGCTCGTTTCACTAATATTTTCAGAATTCAAATTGCAATAAATGTAGTAGGTATTACCATTTAATGTGAACGATTTACTTTCGGTAGATTGGTTATTGAATGAAGCACAAACATCAGTTGAGTCAGTTGATATAGTGATGGTTTGTAAGCGATTTTGCAGTTCGTTTATCACTATATTGTCAATGTTCATATATCGTTGCGTGTTCAACATTTTGCTGATTGCTAAACCGCTACCAAAAACAATAATCGAGAATATAAGTAAACCAACAAGAGACTCCAACAATGTGAAACCACGTTGATTAGTTGATTTGAATGTTTGCTGATTCATTATTCTTCTCAACTGTAACGGTTAAATTTAAATTTGAATTGCACGTTGCTGATGCTGAACTTGCAGCAACCAACATCCCATTCGAGTTAAAAGATAGACAATAAAACTCTGTATTGTTTACTTTGAAAAATACATTCGATGCATAGGGGATTTTTTGAAGGATATAGTTTTGGTCAGGCGAGTTGCCGTCACTTGTTGAACACGCATCAGTATTGTCCTTAGCAACACGAATGACTCTAATTTCTTGATGGGTTTTATCTATACAAACAGATGCTGCTGCAAGTGAAGACTCTTGATTATTCGTGTTTCGAATTGCTGCAGAACGGGCTTGATAAGTCGCATTTTTAATACCTGCTAGCGCTCCATCAACATGACTTTGATCTACCCAAGCTCTGGTTAAAGAAGTACCTACAAATAACAAAATAGCCAGTACAACGATCGTAATCATTAGTTCGATCAGCGTGAAACCAAGTTGTTTTCTATAACCAGTATTTTGCATATTATTTCACCCAGTCAGTATATGAACCACAACCGGACACGGTACGAGTTCCATCATTTTTGAGTGTTAATGTACAACCTAAAACTCTTGCTTCAGTTCCTATTGCCTGAACCGCATAATTCACACCATCTGATGAAGTGTACGTAAAATTAAATGAATCAGAACTCGGATTCCAAGTTGTAAATTTAGTTTTTACTGCATTGGTATTTGACAAGGTTTCTTTAGGGTAGTTTAGTGTTCTTTGATATGCATTTTCAGCACCTAATGAAAGTGCGATTAAATTTGATTGAGCTTCTTTGATTTTGGCTTTGGTGACGTAGTTTTGATAACTTGGTACTGCAATTGCGGCCAAGATTGCAACAATAATGATGACGATCATTAATTCGATTAAGGTAAAACCTTTTTGCAATTTCATACATACCCCAAAATAATCATCAAAAATATCCATTTACTAACTGTAACATTAGTTACTAACCTAAATAATAACAACTTATAGGGGATTAATGGGGGCTATTAAGCGATGAACAGATTATTAATATTAATTAATTAAATAATTCAAATAATATTAACTATTATTTATTAAATCATCAAAAAGGTTTAATGTATTTTCTTATTTTAAGTAATTGATTTTTATCAATATTTTTATATGAAAATTTTATTTATACTTAAAATTTATTTACCTATATTTTAAATGTATTTAAAATATATAAAATTTAATATGATGTGATATTTATTTAATTATTATTTATTGTGATTTAAATCACACAATTATTATTTTCCTAGAATCATTTCTAATACAAATTTTGATCCAATAAAGCCTATTGCAAGTAAAATAAAACCAATAATGGTAAAGCGTCTCGCTTTTTGACCGCGCCAACCAAAACGATAATGTCCAAATAAAAGTGCACCGTAAACAAACCAAGAGACAATACTAAACGCTGTTTTATGTGCCAAATGCTGTGCAAAAAAATCATCAATCGTAAAAAAGCCGAAGATAAGTGCAGTACTTAATAAAATGAAACCTGTAACAAGCATATCGAATAACAAAGATTCCATTGCTTGATAGGAGGGTAATAGATTTACCCAAACACGATGTTTCTGTTTGTTTTTTAACTCACGATCTTGTAACCACAACAAAACTGCGTGAATTGTTGCCATTAATAGCACTGCATAAGCTGAGAGTGACAAAATAATATGGACATCAAGTCCAAACGTGTTCTGTTTAAGTGTAAGTATAGGCTGGCTCAGGGAATAGCCTAAAATTAAACCCAATGCAGCTACTGGTATTCCAATCAGATTTAGCGCAAGTACAGGTCGATAAGTGCTATAAAGCAGGCTCAATAACAGCATGAGTGCTGAAGTAAATGAAAGGAGATTAAAAACGTTATAGTTAATGCCGAAAGGCGTTTTCATATCTACCAATAAGACGACAGCATGCAAGATCAAGCCTAATCCAGCTACGAGACTGATAAACCAATGATTAGGGACACGTTTAGTCATTAAATGGGTAAACAAATACCAAAAGGCAGTGGTATAGGCGATCAATGCTAAAATTGTGTAAACCAAAGGGAGGCTAATCATGTCAAACCTTTTTATGGATGCTGAATATTCATCTAATAAGATATAAATTCCAAACGAACTACAGTATCCTATAGCATCTTATGCATAAATTTTCTATTTTAAGAAAGATTTTTTTGCAACAACCATTTTAAGCGGATTTTGCAATGTTTGATACCTTAACAGAACGACTCACGCAGAGTTTAAGAAATGTTACTGGCTCTGGGCAACTGACCGAAGACAATATTAAAGATACGTTACGCGAAGTGCGTATGGCACTTCTTGAAGCCGATGTTGCACTTCCTGTAACTCGTGAATTTATCGCGAAAGTTAAGGAAGAGGCATTAGGTCAAGAGGTGATGTCACAGTTATCTCCAGGCCAAGCATTCGTCAAAATTGTTCATGATGAACTCACCAAAATGATGGGTGAGGCAAATGAAAGTCTTGATCTTGCTGCAAAGCCTCCCGTTGTTGTTTTATTGGCTGGTTTACAAGGTGCAGGTAAAACGACGACTGCTGCAAAATTAGCTCGTTTTTTACAAGAGCGTCAAAAGAAAAAAGTCGCAATGGTTTCTGCCGACGTCTATCGTCCTGCGGCGATTAAGCAGCTCCAGACTGTAGCAGGTGAAGTCGGCGCGATTTTCTTTGAATCAAGTGCTGATGAAAAGCCAATTACGATTGCAAACCGAGCAATTGAACAAGCCAAAATTCAATTTGCGGATGTATTGATTGTCGATACTGCAGGTCGTTTACATATCGATGACGATATGATGGGCGAAATTAAAGAATTGCATGCAGCGATTAATCCTACAGAAACACTGTTCGTTGTAGATGCAATGACCGGTCAGGATGCTGCAAATACAGCAAAAGCATTCAATGATGCATTGCCTTTAACCGGTGTGATTCTTACAAAAACTGATGGTGATGCGCGTGGTGGTGCGGCACTTTCTGTTCGTGCAATTACTGGTAAGCCTATTAAATTCTTGGGGATGGGGGAGAAACTCGATGCCCTTGAACCATTCCATCCTGAGCGTGTAGCACAACGTATCTTAGGTATGGGTGATGTTCTTTCTTTGGTCGAAGAGCTGGAACGTAAAGTCGACAAAGAAAAAGCTGAAAAAATGGCGAAAAAACTGCAAAAAGGCGGCAGCTTCAACTTTGAAGATATGCTGATGCAGTTTGAACAAATGAATAAAATGGGCGGTATGATGGGCTTCTTAGACAAGTTGCCTGGCATGAGTAACTCAGGAATTCAGGATGCGATTGCTCAAGCAAATCCTGAAAAGCAAGTGAAGAAAATGGAAGCGATTATTCAATCGATGACCATCAAAGAGCGTCGCAATCCTGACTTGATGAATCCAAGCCGTAAAAAACGTATCGCAGCAGGTTGTGGTATGGATGTTGCTGAAGTCAATAAACTGATCAAACAACATGCCCAAATGGCAAAAATGATGAAAAAATTTGCGAATCCATCGGGTATGGCGAAAATGATGAAATCATTAAGCGGTATGCAAAAGAAATTTGGTGGCGGCGGTGGCGTTGGTCCGTTATTTGGTGGAAAAGATCCAAAATAATTCCCAAAATTTAAAAAGGCGCTGTGGCGCCTTTTTTCATGCTACATAATTTTGCAAACTTACTATTTAGTTTAAAAAATAATCAATTCATGATGTTGAGAATACAGTCAAGAGTGCAAGAAAATGACACAGGTTTATGTTGTGCATGGATATACGGCAAGCCCTGAAGAAAATTGGTTTCCATGGATACAACAACAAGCTGATCAGTATGGTATTCCATTAAAAGTATTGAGATTAGATCCTTCTGAGACGCCACAATTAGGAACGTGGGAACAACAAATGAAAGAGCAAATAGCTCAAATTGATGATCAAACAATTTTTGTTGCTCACAGTCTCGGGTGTATTGCAACTTTACATTACTTAAGCCACGTACTTTTAAACCAAAAAATCAAAAAAATAATTCTAGTTGCTGGTTTCAATGGACGTTTAGGGCGGCTTGAGCAAGTCAATCCATTTATTGATGCTGCTGATATAGATTTTGAACTCATTCGTGACCAAGTTCATGATCGCGTGGTCATTTATTCTGAAGGTGATGAGCGCGTTCTGCCTAAATTTAGTTTCCAGCAAGCTGAAAGTATTGATGCACATGTCGTTGCTGCTGAACATCAAGGCCATTTTATTGATTCAGAAGGTTGTACGGCATTGCCTGAGGTCTGGGCTGAGATTATTCGAGATTAATTCAGAAGCTATAAGCTCTCACTGACGTGTTTAACGTGATGTCACCCACATAGTGATTTCTGCTCTAAAGACAAGCGCTTGGTTTTGATCATGGACTTCGACACACGCTACAAATCTATTTGGTATGGATTGCCCCGCTTGAATTGGCGTCAGAGGATAAGCAACTGCTATTAAATTGGTCGTAGCTTTTTTAATATATTTGACTTGCATACCGTCGGGTATCCATCGATGACTTGGTGGAAGAGTAACTTCTGTCATTAGGCCACCAGTAAGCTCTGCCAAATTACACAATGCGATCGCATGTACAGTATCGAGGTGATTTAAAACCCTTTTTTCTTTAGACATCTGGACCTGACAAAAATCTGGTCTCAATTCAATAATTTTCGTGCGAATAGACTTGAAATAAGGTGCTTTGAGTTGGATCACTTGATTGAAAAGTATTTTCCCAAAGGGCAGTTCCTTCGCGATATTCCAAACGTTTAACGTCCTGTTATTCATGTTGTTCAGCCTGTTTTTTTATATTTTGGATGTGTGTACTGACACTGAGTGAATAATTTTTTGTTTTAAGAGACACTCAGTTCAGCAGACCTGATGACCAAGTTATGTTTTTTGTTGCGTGACAGCAAGATAGCGTTGTAAGCCTTTTAATAATAAATCGGTTTCAATTTTCGGGTCATAAGATTGTAAATATTGAGCAAAAAGTGCTGCATCTCCACCTGTAAGGATTAATTTTCTTGGAGATGTTGTTAAAACTTTTTCGATCATACTGACCAATCCCAATAAAATACCATGATGAACAGCATCCATTGTATTTTGCCCAGGACTTAACTCATCAAATGCAGCATCAGGGATTTTGATCCCTTTGGTATTTTGAATAAGTGAGTCTCGTTGTAGATAGAGATTAGGTACGATATATCCCCCTAAATGTGTAAATCCATTTGCTAAATCAATTGTTAAGGCCGTTCCACAACTGATCACGCAATATTTCTCTTGAGGATCGGTGACGACCGCTAGAACTTGTAGCCAACGATCGATACCCAATTGATTCGGTTCTGTATATCCACATTGGAGTCCTGCATATTCTTGATGAACTTTAGCGACGACAATTGGGATATCCAGCAGTTTTAAAATTTTGAGTATACGATCGTTATTTTTCTTGTCTTGAACAGATGAGATACCGACTTCTGATAGGTTTTGAGATTTAAAGTGTTGGATGAGACCCAACATTAAGTCCGCAGGAGATTGTAGATGAAGCTCCGCCACATGCTCCAAGATTTGCTCACCTTCCGTGATCCAATATTTTAAACGCGTATTGCCTATATCTAACCAAAGACGTTTCATCATGTATTCGCTGACCTATCTTTTCTTTATTTTTTTAAGCGTAAACGCCCTTGATACAAACCGATTAAACCTTGTTCAGTCAAAATATTAATTCGACCATCATCTCCAATACCTTTAAAGATACCTTGTACTGTTTTATTCACTTGCTCAAACTCTACAGTCTGATTCATAAAAGCAGCATAGTGATTGAAACGTCCCGAGAGGTTATAACTTCCATGCTCAAACCATTGTCCAGCTTGCATGATTGCGAGATAAAGCTCTGAAATAATCTTAATTCGATTTGGATGAGCTAAACCCAATTGCATGATTGATGTGGTTTGCTGTTCGATTGCTGCATCAGAAACAGGCAATAAATTAATACCAACACCAACAATCGCCTGATGTGGGGTTACAGGCTCTACCAAAATGCCACCCCATTTGCCTTGCGCACTATAAAGGTCATTTGGCCATTTGATTTGTAAATGATCCAATGACTTAAATGAAGGAATTTGCAAAATATTAAGTGCAATCTCAAGGGATAGTCGACCATCTAAGGGTGTTTTGGTTTCTAGCAATGTGCTTAAATAAATATTCCCGACTGGGGAAACCCATTGTCGTTGATGTTGTCCACGTCCCTGAGTTTGAGTCTCACTGCATACAAGAATACCCTGTACACCTTTTTTGATGAGTGCGCGTACTTCATCATTGGTTGAAGTGGTGCTCTGTTTTAACAGTAAAACTTCTGGAAGTTGTTGAGCTTCAGTTAAAAGCTGACTGAGGTGGCGAGTCTCTAAATCCATGTTGAATCTGAGAAGAGTAAAAGATTTATGGAGTTAATCATATATTTAGCTATTGGTGCAATCGCTGGTTTTACTGCAGGGTTGTTTGGCGTGGGCGGTGGATTAATCATCGTACCCATTTTATTTATTGTATTTACCCAAATGGGTTATGACCCAACTGTCATTATGCACATGGCGCTTGGAACATCATTAGCTACGATTGTGGTCACATCGATTAGCTCAGTTATGGCACATCATAAAAAAGGTGCAGTGCTATGGTCAGTATTTAAAAATTTAGCGCCAGGTTTGGTACTGGGTTCATTTTTTGGTGCTGGATTGGCCAGTATTATCTCTGGACCAATGCTGCAATTGATTATCGGTTGTTTCGCAATTTGGGTTGCATACCGTATGTTCCGTGGTGCTAATGTGGTGGTCGATCAATCTAAGCAACTACCTTCTGTACCTGCTCAATTGGCTGCGGGAAGTGGAATTGGGGTGGCTTCAGCAATTTTTGGGATCGGTGGAGGAAGTTTAACCGTACCTTATTTAAATCATCATGGGGTGGTGATGCAAAAAGCTGTTGCAACATCTGCTGCATGTGGACTGCCGATTGCTTTAGCAGGTGCATTTGGATTTATGTTCTACGGACAAAAAGCACCTGCTGAAATCGAAAATGCCATTGGATATGTTCATGTTTATGCATTCATTGGCATTAGTGTAATGAGTTTTATCACCGCAAAAGTAGGAGCAAAAGTTGCACATAAACTGTCAGCAGCGATGTTGAAAAAATGTTTTGCATCTTTGCTTACAACTGTAGGGATTTATTTTATTTATCAAGGCGTATTTTGAGAAAAATATGCCAAATCATTCTCGAAAATAATGATGTGTATTGACTTAAAAATTTGATAAATTGTCAGACAAAGACATAGTCAGTATGATGCTATTGGTATAAAAACAATAAAATAGCATCATGCTTGATGAAGTGTGAGTAAAAAAATAAATAGGAATATTATGCAATTGGAAGAAGTGGACAGCCTTTCAGAGCAAATAGCCAGACATATAAGTGAACAGATTATTAGTGGCGAATTGGTCGAAGGTGAACGTATACAAGAATTGCGTATCGCTAAAGAATTAGACGTGAGTCGAGGTTCGGTACGTGAAGCTTTATTATTACTTGAACGCACGCATTTAATTGAAATTTATCCAAGACGCGGCGCAATTGTGTCAGAAATGTCTGCCCAACAAGTGCGAGCTTTATTTGATACGAGTGCTCTTATGTTAGGGCAGATCGTCCAGCGTATGAGTGAAACTTGGCGTAATCATGAAGCTGAGGCGCTTCAGCAACTTTTGCAATATTTAATTGAACAAGTTAAACAAAGTAATACTGAAAAATTTTACGATGGTGTATTTCAATTTTTAGCTAAGCAACAAGATATGGTAGCCAACCCTTACTTAATGAAGTTTTATCGCGAACTGTTGCCATCTATACGTCGTAGTTATTTTTTAACCTTAAATACTTCGCGTAGAGAGCTCCAAGAAGCACTTGAATTAATTAAGCTCGTGATCGATGCAATTTTGATCCGAAAATCACAACAAGCTACTTTATTTATGGAAGATTTTTGCCGACACTTGCGCAATCTAGTGTTAGAGTCACTGACACGAATGAAACAAATTGAACTAGCTTGGGCGCGGAGATCGCGCAGATAATCAGGACACTATGCGATTAAGCAGCTTAAAACTCTCTGGCTTTAAATCTTTTGCGGATAGCAGCACCTTACAATTTAAAGCCAACCGTACCGCAGTCGTGGGACCAAATGGTTGTGGTAAATCCAACGTCATCGATGCAATCCGATGGGTGATGGGAGAGTCAAGCGCACGCCAGTTACGTGGTGGAAGTATGCAGGATGTCATTTTTACTGGGACAGCAAAGCGTAAACCAGTGGGAATGGCGAGTGTAGAATTACGCTTCGAAAATACCTATGGAAAATTAGGTGGAGCATATAACGCTTATAGTGAGTTGGCGGTACGTCGCCAAGTCAATCGCGATGGTAAATCTGAATATTTTCTTAATGGTACAAAATGCCGCCGCCGTGATATTACAGATATTTTTTTAGGAACAGGCTTAGGTCCTCGTTCGTATGCGATTATTGAACAAGGCATGATTAACCGTTTGGTCGATGCAAAACCAGATGAAATGCGCGTTTATATCGAAGAAGCTGCTGGAGTATCACGTTATCAAGCACGTCGTCGTGAGACGATGCAACATTTAGAACATACTCATCAAAATTTAAGTCGTCTAAATGACATTGCTGTTGAATTAAAATCCCAATTAAAGACACTAAAGCGTCAAGCAGAAGCTGCACTTCAATATAAAGCTTTAGAGACTGAAATTCGAACTTTGAAAGTTGAGATACTTTCATTTCAATGCCATCAAAGTGAACGAATTCAACAAGAATATACAACTGAAATGACTGAATTGGGTGAGCAATTTAAGCTTGTTCGTTCTGAACTCACCACTGTTGAGCATGATTTAACAGCAACAAATGAGTTATTTCAGCGATTAATGCAACAATCCACACCACTTCAGCAAGAATGGCAACAAGCTGAAAAAAAGCTGGCTGAATTACAAGCCAATTTGGATCAAAAACAGCAATTGTTTGCTCAAAATACTTTAACTTTAAAGCAGCTTGAAGAGCAAAAAATACAAACCAAAGAGCGGATGCAACTGATTGATATTCAGTTGGAAGATTTGATCCTCCAGCAAGAACATCAAGCAACAACATTGAGTGATACTGAATCAAATGCACAGCTTGATTTACAACAATTCAATGAGCTGAAGGCAAAGCAACTTGAAGCGCAAAAATCATTTTCTGAAATAAAAGCATTGGTTGAAAAGCAACAACAGCAACGTGCACAAATGTTGGCGCAGAGTGATCAATTGGCTAAAAATGTGCTTCGAATTGAGCAGCAAAAACAAACTTTGCTCGAACAAAAATCTCAAAATCAAGCACAGTATGAACAGGATGATATTGACAATCTCCTGCATGAAAAAAATGATGTACAGATTGAAATCGTTCGTCTAGAAGAAAGAATTGAGAAATTAGAAACTCAATTGAAACGTGATCAAATCTCATTGACTGAGCAAAAAAGTAAATGCACAGATTTGAATTCACACATACAGATTTTGAAATCTGAACAAAAACAATTACAACAGCTTGTGGTGAAAGTCAGTCGACATGCATCGAAGAGCAATGACCCTTTAATGCAAATTTTGAAGCTAAAAGATCAGGCGAAACCATTTGCAGCATTGGTCGAAAAATTTCTGTCAAAGTGGCTGCATGCGAATACGTTAAAGAGTGAAGATTTATTTCAGACCGAATCTGCCCGTCAATTAAAAGTTATTCAGCAAGATGTATCTGGGACTGTACTTGGTTTACCCACATTAGCGAGCTGGATTGATTTCCCCCAAAACTCATTATGGTTAAACGTTGCGATAGCTCAAGATTTTGAGCAGGCGCTTCAATTACAGCCTCAATTAAAACAAGGTGAGTCTATTTTAAGTTTGGATGGCTATCATATGGGTCCTGACTGGATGATTGGTCTGTACTTTGATGAGTCGAGTCAAGATGCTCAAGGAGCACTTAGCCACCGAATTCGATTAGATGAAATTGATTCAGAGTTGACACAAATGGTGAAAGCACATGAGTCAATGACGCTCGAACTCGCTGAGATGCAATTAAAGCTTGAACAAAAAAATAGTGAATGTACGGAGTTGCAAAAAGCGTTAAAAAATCATCAAGCCCTTGCTCACCAAGTTGAAGTGAAGATTGCAAAACAGCAAATGGCTCAGCAGGCTTTCGAGTCGCAAAATCTACACATCGAGTCACAAATTGCTCAACTTGATGCGCAGCTTGAAGAAGATGCGATGCAAAAAGATGATTTGGAAATCGATTTACATGCATTGATGCTTAAAATTGAACACAATCTTCCACACTACAAAACCTTAGAGTTTCAAGTTGAAGAATTGAATGATCAGGTTGAGCATCTTCAGGACTTAGTCTACAAAAAACAACAAGAGTTAGAAACAAACCGCCGTACTCATACGCAAAATCAGCAACAAATTGAGCTGTTGGAAAAAGATGCAAGTTTTCTAAAAACGCAATATCAGCAGATCATCACTCAAATTACACAAGCTAAAAATTTCGTGGATCCGATTCAATTAGAATTACCCACTTTGCAAAGCCAATATGAGGTTCAAAAGCAGCAGACTGAAAAGTTACAAAAGACTTGGTCCTCATGGCAAGTCGAACTTAATGAAATACAGTCTAAGCAACAAAAATTGACGGAGCTACGGTTAAATCATCAGCAAAGTGATGAGCACTTTAGAACCCAGTTAGAAGAGAAGCGTTTAGCATGGCAAGTGGCTAAATCTGATTTACAACATTATGCTGAACAATTAAAAGAGCTTAATGCAGAATTATTAGAAAATGTGAAAATTGATTTGAGTCAGCACCAACAGCAGTTAGAGCAGGCACAGCGTCAGTTTGACAAAATAGGCGCTGTGAACTTAGCAGCTTCAGAAGAGTATGAAGAAGTATCAAAGCGCTATGAAGATTTAAGCCATCAAATTGAAGATCTTGAAAAAACAGTCGCACAATTAAAGGATGCGATGAAAAGCATTGATCAAGAAACTAAAAAGCTATTCATGACTACCTTTGATCAAGTAAATGCGGAATTGCAAAACTTATTCCCAAAGGTGTTTAATGGTGGTGAAGCAAGTTTAAGTTTAGAAGATGATTGGCAATCTGGTGTAAAGCTAATGGCTCGACCACCAGGAAAGCGAAATAGTTCTTTAGCATTGTTATCAGGCGGTGAAAAAGCACTAACAGCACTAGCATTAGTTTTTGCTATATTTCGACTGAATCCAGCACCATTTTGTGTATTGGATGAGGTTGATGCACCGTTAGATGATGCAAATGTTGGACGTTTTTGTAATTTAGTAAAAGAGCTTTCTGAACAGGTCCAATTCATTTACATTACACACAATAAAGTTGCGATGACGATGGCTACTGACTTACTTGGTGTAACAATGCCTGAGCCAGGAACATCGAAGTTAGTCACTGTTGATCTAGAAGAAGCGAAAGAATACGGTTTAGCTGCGGAGTCTTAATATGGAAATCAGTACCATTATCGGAATTGTGATCGCAATCGTGATCTGTTGCATAGGGTTGTTTATGATCCTGCGCAAGCCGAGTGATGCAGCACCGTCATTAGATGCTGAATTACATATAAATGAACAATGTAATCAACCCGTCATTCCTCGTCATGTTCGTAGTCTTTTACAGGCGCAAGCCGCACCATTGGCTTCTTCTGAGCGTGTAGAACCAAGTTTGAAAGACATTGAAGCGAGTGATGTGGCTCGAGTGGATCAAACAGCTGATCAGCATGCTACAAAGACGCCTGAAAATATTCAAAAAACTGTAGAAGTGGTAGATACAGTGCAACTGAATACTTCAGTAGACCTTGCAGAGAAAGAAAGTAAATCTCTGCTCGACTCCAGTAAAAACTCGGACAGCACTGAGACTGACCCACTAGAAAAAAATACAGAAACAGTCGAGAGTAAAGCTCAGTCGATTGATGGTGTAACAGACACTCAAAGTGCAGATCTTATTTCCAAAGATTCAATCGTAGAAACTACAATTGAAGACTCTAAAAAAGTTGAGCCAAGTTTTGTATTAAATCCGAATATTCAAACTGCTGAAATCAAAGAATTTGAAGAGGAAAGCAGCATCTTGGATGTGCATTTACATGAACAGCAACGTTTTGATGATGAAAGTGCTTTAGCAAATGCCGAATACATTATTAGTTTGAATATGTATCCGAACCCTCGAAAAGCACTTTCAGGTGATAAAGCTTTGAAAGTGTTAATGAAATATGGATTGCGCTTTGGCGAAATGAACTGTTTCCATCGTTATGAAACTCCTGATGCAGTCAGCCCATTGCTGTTTTCCGTACTCAGAATCACAGATCAGGGTCCTGCAGGTTTCGATTTAGAAACATTATCCGGTGAACAAGTTCAAGGTTTAGCATTCTTCTTAGCATTACCGCATCATAATGTTCAAAAAGGCTATGACAGTATGGTGAGTATTGCAGGGCTTATTGCACGTGAAACAGATGGTACCGTCTATGACGAAAATAATCTTGAATTTACACCGCAGTTAAAAGAACACTGGCGCCATAAAGCGATCGACTATAGATCAGGTCAAGCTGTTTAATCCCTAGGTGACTTACTGAATTTGTGTAAAGTCATTTATACTGTTTAGGTTGAAATTATTGGGCGGAATTTTCCGCCCTTTTATATGGTGAAAATATGGATCAGAACGCTGTCGTTGCGCAAATGCGCCAACTCATTCAATTACTGGCTCGGCATAACCATGCTTATTATGTGATGGATCAGCCGATGATTGAAGACAGTGAATATGATCAATTGTTTCATCAACTAAAAAACTTAGAAGAACAATATCCTGATTTAGTGCAGGCGGATACACCGACCAATAAAGTGGGTGATAAACCTTTATCTAAGTTTGAAAATATTACACATACTGTTCCAATGTTGTCTTTGGGTAATGTGTTTAATCAGGATGAACTTTTTGCCTTTGCACGCAGAATTGAAGAGCGTTTACCGAACCAAAAAATCCAATACGACGTCGAACTTAAATTTGATGGGCTTGCGATCTCGCTATGGTATGAACACGGTGTGTTGATTCGAGCGGTTACACGTGGGGATGGTGAAACAGGAGAAGTCATAACCCAAAATGTAAAAACAATTCGTAATTTGCCTAAAGTACTCATGATGTCTCAAGGTGTACCACCAGCGTTGTTAGAAGTTCGTGGCGAAGTACTAATGCCTAAAGCTGGATTTGTAAAGTTAAATGCTGAAAATGAGGCCAAAGGTGAGAAAACTTTTGCTAACCCAAGAAATGCAGCAGCAGGGAGTTTGCGTCAACTTGATCCGACCATAGCAGCATCACGACCACTTGCATTCTATGCTTATGGTATTGCGCAATGCATGCCACATCATGGTCTGAACACGATGTCAGAGAGCTTAAATTGGCTTGAACAGTTGGGCTTTGCTGTTGGGGAAAAACATTTTGTTTGTGACAGTATTGAAGAGGTTCAAGCGGCTTATGAATCTGTAAATCAGGAGCGTCCAAACCTGTCAGTTGAAATTGACGGGATGGTGATCAAAGTCAATGATTTGAAGCAACAACAACAATTAGGCTTTTTAAGTCGTGAACCTCGATGGGCAACAGCATATAAGTTCCCTGCAGTGGCTGCGCTAACAACGGTTGAAAATATTGATTGGCAGGTAGGGCGTACAGGTACTTTAACGCCTGTAGCGCGATTAAATCCTGTATCGGTTGGCGGAGTCACAGTATCAAACGTGACTTTACATAATATTGGTGAAATACATCGCTTGGACGTGCGCGTTGGAGATACGGTGAGTGTCTATCGTAGCGGAGATGTTATTCCTAAAGTTGAAAAGGTTTGGCCAGAATTTCGACCTCTAGAAACCACTGAAATTCAATTGCCAGAACAATGTCCTGTATGTGCTTCTCCAGTTGTGATGCCCGAAGGCGAAGCTTTAGCACGATGTTCAGGGGGGCTTTATTGTGCGGCACAGCGTATAGAGGCGATCCGTCATTTTGTATCACGTAAAGCAATGGACATCGAAGGTTTGGGTGATCGTTGGGTTGAGTCTTTATTACATCTTGAACTCCTCAAAGATGTTGCAGATATTTATCACTTGCACGAGCATCGTGAAAAATTACTGACTATTGAAAAAATGGGTGAGAAATCTGTACAAAATCTCATAGACTCAATTGAAAGTAGTAAAAAAACAACATTAGCGGCATTTATTTACGCACTAGGCATTCGAGGAGTAGGCGAGACTACGGCTCGAATGTTAGCCAATACTTTCCAGACTTTAGATGCGCTGAAATCTGCTGATTTAGAAGCATTGAAGAAAACCCCTGATGTAGGTGATATTACTGCAGAATGGATATTAGACTTTTTCAAAGCTGAACATAATATTGAAGTATTAAATCGATTAATTGAGGCTGGAATTCATTGGGATGCACCGATAGCACCGACTCGACAACCTTTAAATGGTGAGAGCTGGGTGGTGACTGGTACTTTAAGCAGTATGGGACGAGATGAAGCGACTCAACTCTTACAGGCATTAGGTGCACGTGTGAGTGGTAGTGTATCCAGTAAAACGAAATGCTTGGTTGCTGGTGAAAAGGCAGGTTCCAAACTTGAAAAAGCAGAAAAACTAGGTATTCCGGTGATGAATGAAGCTGAGTTTATTGCATTTATGATTGAGCATGGTCAGCTCACTGAACCTGAGTCTTAAGTGTATCTTGCACATAACGAAGGGCATCAATAGATGCCCTTTTTTCTTGAGTAATTAGATATTAACCACGTTTTTTGATAATGCCATCGTCAAGTAGCTGTTGAAAATGTTCTACGATACTTGTCTCAACGTCACGATATTGCATGCCTAATTCTTGCTTACTACGCTCAGCATTGAAGTAAATGGGGTAACCCACATTCAAGTCAACGAATTTTCGCGTATAGCCGAACAGAGGAGCGAGTAATTTGAATAAAAACTTGGGGGCAATCATTCGTGGGAAAGGATAGCGTCCACCAAAATGTTGTCGTAATGTTTTAGCCATTTCGAGTAGCGTCATCGTTTTAGCATTAATAATATATCGTCCATGTGCTTTAGGGTGAAGTGCTGCTTGGATATGCGCATGAGCGACATCTCGAACATCGACTAACCCATTCCACATTGGAGGAACACCAAATAAAGTCATGCCATTTCCAAATTGTTGAATGACTTCAACACTTCCAGATTGTGTAGAAGGTGTGAGTGATGGTCCAACAACCAATGAGGGATTGATACACACTAAATTCCATCGAGATTGTGCCTTTTGCATATCCCATGCTTTGCGTTCTGCTGCGACTTTAGAGTAAAAATAAGGTTGGTGTTCGGCACTACTGGTGGTATTCCAATGGCTTTCTTCAAACTGGTTCTGCTCAGTTTTCAAAATATCCACTGCATCGCCATAAGTTGAAGCAATACTAGATGTGACAACCACACGTTTTACTGTATCTGTACGATTGACACTGTTCAGTACATTGGTCGTACCTTTTAGTGCAGGGTCAATCAAGTCTGTGACTGGATCTTTAAAGTTAGTCACTAAAAAAGGTGACGCCATATGGATCACAATTTCACAGTCTTTCATTGCTTCATCAAACGAACCTTCTTCTAAGAGATTTGCTTGAAATAACTTTAAAGCGCCTGAAGTTTGAGATGCGATTTGTTCTAAATGTTGAAAACTTGAACTTTTAGTTAAGTCTCGTACAGTGGCGTGAACGGTGTATCCTTGTTCTAATAATTGTTTAATTACCCAACCAGCAATATAGCCAGTTGCACCTGTCACCAAAATCGGGGCAGTAGTCGTCATCATTGTTATTGCCTGATGGTCAAATAGATTCATTCTAAAATTAAAAAAAGGATTTGTCCTTGATCATTTTCAACATCAACTCAAATGTAATGAGAGTCACTTCGATTGGTTACAAAATTAAATAGAGCTAAAATTTGTTTAAAACTGCTCTCGAATTTTTTTAACTGTATGCAAGGGGTTATTTTTTAAGTAAAAAATAAGTGATTCAAACTGCAAATGCGTATGTTTCTCATTTTAATTATATAAAAATCATAAACTTACACATTATATTTTTTGCAAAATAAGCTCTGATTGTTCATAATGTTGCTATTAAAGAATGGAGTGATTGAAATGCGTGGCAATCCAGAAGTCGTAGATTACTTAAATATGTTGATCGGTGGTGAACTGGCTGCTCGTGATCAATATCTCATTCATTCACGTATGTATGAAGATTGGGGTCTCACTAAGATTTTTGAGCGTATCGATCACGAAATGCAAGAAGAAGCACAACATGCTGATGCTATTATTCGCCGTGTCTTATTCTTGGAAGGTACACCGAATATGAGTCGTGATGATATTGAAGTAGGTGAAGACGTCGTTTCATGTTTAAAAGCTGATTTAAAGCTTGAGTACGAAGTGCGTGAAAAATTAGCGCAAGGTGTAAAGCTTTGTGAGGAAAAAGGCGATTACGTGACACGTGATATGTTGCGTCAACAAATGTCGGATACCGAAGAAGATCATACTTATTGGTTGGAAAAACAGCTTCGCTTAATTGAACTAATTGGTTTACAAAACTATATTCAGTCTCAAATGTAAGTTAAAACCCAGCAAGGCTGGGTTTTTTTATATCTCAATTTTGCTTAAATTGACTCATTTTTAATAATTATCTAAAAATCAAAGTGAAATTGAATGATTTGCTCAATGAGTTATTGTGCTTGGCTTTATATACTGACCGAAAACGATCAGCTAAGGATTGGCAATCATGAGTAAAATCTTATTAATTACCGGTTGGGGACTCGGAACAAAACCACTCGAAAACTTAAAAACTGCTTTGGATATGGCAGGATTTCAAATCGATCTGATTAATATCTTTAATGCACTCGACCCTGTTGAATTATCTAAACATGTTGAGTTAGCTAAAAAAGTCGATGTCATTATAGGGTGGTCTTTAGGCGGGCAATTAGCAACATTGCTCACCCAAAAGGTTTTCGAGCTTTCAGGTCAGGCAAAAACGTTAATTACTTTAGCATCGAATCCTTGCTTCGTTGCCAATGAACGCTGGTCTACAGGTATGCCGCTTTCTACTTTTCAAAGTTTTAGAGAGTCTTTTGAAAATGACCCCATGACCACTTTAAAGCGATTTTGTTATCTGGTCTCACAGGGCAGCCAAACTGCTAAACAAGATTGGCAATCTTTGCAAAATTCAATTACGAGTGAAGAGCTAGATTTAAAAAAGCAGGGCTTGGATTTACTATATCATCTTAATACTGTCGAGATATTGAAAAATTATGTCGGAAAACAATTACATGTATTTGCTGATGATGATGGATTAGTTAGTAACAAAGTTCTAGATAATATCCGAAAGATAGATGCAAAGTTTTTTAAATTCGAAATTATCCCAGGCTCTCACTGCTTTTCAATTTTTAGAGCTACACAACTAAGTGACAAAATCGTTCAATATCTAAGAAAGAATGAGAAATCCTGATGAATATTGTCTAATCAGGCAATTCATAACAAAAATAATTCGCGTTATGCTCTGTCTAGATTAATAAGGAAATTCTTCCAGGATGGTTGACGAATTCGATTTAGCACACTTATGGCACCCTTATACTTCGATGTTAAACCCACTGCCGACATATAAAGTAAAAAAGGCTACAGGGGTGATGATTGAACTTGAAGATGGCCGTCAACTCATTGATGGTATGTCATCTTGGTGGTGTGCCATTCACGGATATAACCATCCTCAACTTAATCAAGCTGTGTCGGATCAATTGCAGCACATGTCACACATTATGTTTGGTGGGCTTACTCATGATCCTGCGATTGAATTAGGGAAGGCATTATTAAAAATTACACCACCTCAATTAGATAAAATATTCTATGCGGACTCAGGTTCTGTCGCTGTTGAAGTCGCACTAAAGATGGCAGTTCAATATTGGACCGCACAAAATAAGAAAGATAAAACCAGTTTTATCACGACGCGTTCTGGTTACCATGGTGATACATGGAATGCAATGTCAGTATGTGATCCAGTTACTGGGATGCATCAGGTCTTTGGTTCTAGTTTACCTTCTCGTTATTTTGTTCCTGCACCGCAGACTCGATTTGATGAAGATTGGAATCCAGCAGATATTCTTGTATTGGCAGAAACTTTAAAAAACCATCATGCCACTATCGCTGCCATGATTATTGAGCCGATTGTGCAAGGTGCTGGAGGCATGCGTTTCTATCATCCTGAATATTTACGCGAAGCCAAGAGGCTATGCGATCAATATCAGGTGTTAATGATATTTGATGAAATTGCCACGGGGTTTGGGCGAACAGGTAAATTATTTGCTTGGGAACACGCTCAAGTTGAACCAGACATCATGTGTATTGGTAAGGCGCTGACCGGTGGGTATATGACTTTATCTGCAACACTGACCACACGACATGTCGCTGAAGTGATCAGCTCTGGTGAAGCTGGCGTATTTATGCATGGACCTACATTTATGGCGAACCCCTTGGCTTGTGCTGTCGCCTTAAAGAGTACTGAGCTTTTATTGTCACAAGATTGGCAGTCCAATATTCAAAGAATAGAGCAAATTCTAAAACATTATTTACATAGATTAGATGATCAAGCGCATATTCAAGATGTTCGTGTGCTCGGTGCTATCGGTGTTGTTGAGCTTAAACAAAATGTTGATATGAAAACGCTGCAACAGCGTTTCGTAGAACGAGGCGTGTGGATTCGTCCTTTTGGAAAATTAGTTTATGTCATGCCACCTTTTGTGATTTCAGATGTCGAACTTACTGAGTTACTAACGCAGTTGGTGAGTGTTGTGATGGAACTTGCAGAGGAAATGAGATGAATCTGTTGGACTACTACGCAGAGCAGTTAGACTCATTAAAACAAACTGGAAATTTTCGGCAGTTTAAATCCATCGTTCAGCATGGAAAATGGGTTGAGCTTCAGCAACAAAGAATGTTGAATCTATCGAGTAATGATTATTTAGGGATTGCGTCAGATCTACAAATAAGAGAAGCATTTTTTGATCACTGTTCAGCAGATTCAAAAAGAATGAGCTCTTCATCTTCAAGGTTACTCACAGGAAATTATCCTGAATATGAGCAATTTGAATATGACATGAGTCAATCATTCAATCAAAGGGCAGTTCTGTTATTCAACAGTGGCTATCACATGAATATTGGTATTCTGCCTGCGATTGCTGATAGTCAAACTTTAATTCTCTCGGATAAATTGATTCACGCCAGCATGATTGATGGGATTCGCTTAAGTAAAGCGAAGCTGATACGTTATCGACATAATGATCTGCTTCATTTAAAGCAATTGATCGAGCAATATCATGATGATCCCTTGTATCAAAGAATCATTGTGGTAACTGAATCAATTTTTAGTATGGATGGTGATGAAACTGATTTAACTGCGTTGGTGAGTCTGAAATATCAGTTCAGTAAAATCATGTTATATGTTGATGAAGCACATGCTATTGGTGTTCGGGGAGAGCAAGGGCTCGGTTGTGCTGAACAATATGCTGTCATAGATGATATCGATTTCTTGGTAGGAACATTTGGGAAAGCACTCGCATCTGTTGGTGGATACATTGTGTGTCATCCAATCTTAAAAGATTATTTAATCAACAAAATGCGCTCTTTGATTTTTAGTACCGCACAACCACCCATCAACATGGCTTGGACGCATTTTATTTGGAATAAAATGAAAAAAATGCAGGAGCAACGTGCTCATTTAAGTGATTTGAGTCTGCAACTGCGTCAATATATTCTTGAGCAAGGTTACGAATGTCCTTCAAGCTCGCAGATTATTCCTTTAATTTTAGGTGATTCTCAGCGTGCACTTGAGCGCGCACAACAATTACAACAATCTGGTTTTTATATTTTGCCGGTTCGGCCACCAACGGTTCCACAAGGAAGTTCACGCCTGAGAATTTGTATGAATTCTCAGCTGAATCAAGATGAATTGGAGCGTTTGAAAGAACAATTATGAATGACTCTATGTTGAACAAATTTATTCAAAAAGAAATGATTGCTACTCGATTTGCAAAATCGCATTGGACTTATGCAGATCAGGCACGTATTCAACAAAATGTAGCGAAACATTTAAGCGAGCTGATGCGTCTTTATGTTTCATCTTCTGAGCTTGCTAAAGTATTTGAAATTGGATGTGGAACTGGAAATCTAACTCAAGAGATGCTTCATCATTTTAAAATGGATCAAGTCATTTTGAATGATTTATATGCTGATGTTGAGCATACCATCAGTCATCATCAGCCTGTCGAGTGGCGTATTGGTGATGTCGAAAAAATTGAGTTACCCAAAGACCTTGATTTATGTGCCTCAAGCTCTGCATTACAGTGGATGTCTGAGTTTGAAAGATTGATACAGAAAATTTATTCGGCTTTAAAGCCCAATGGTTATTTTTGCTTTTCAACTTATGGGCCTCAGAACTTAAAAGAAATTAAATCCTTAACTGGACAAGGATTAAAATATTTTGATCAAAGCCAAATTAAAAGCTTACTAGAGCAGAACGGATTTGAAGTGATGCACTGTGAACAACAATTGGCTCAATTACACTTCGCGCACCCAAAATTGGTCCTAAAACATTTACAGGCCACAGGTGTGACGGCAACCTCACAGGGATTTCGTTGGACGAAGGAAAGTTTGAATCAGTTTTATCTAGGTTACCGACAATTTATTGCGACTGATGAGCAAGAGAATCTTGTATATCCTTTAACGTATCACCCTATATTTTTTATCGCACGGAGTAAGTCATGAGTGCTCAAATCTACTTTGTGAGCGGTATTGATACTGGAATTGGAAAAACATACGTCACTGGTTATTTGGCAAAAATTTGGCGTGAACAAGGGCGGAATGTCATTACTCAGAAATTAATTCAAACGGGTAATGTGGATGTTTCTGAAGATATTGAAAAACATCGTGAAATTATGGGATGTGGTTGGTTAGAGGAAGATACTCAAAAACTCACTATGCCTGAAATTTTCAGTTATCCTGCATCGCCTCACTTAGCGACACGTATAGATGGGCGAAGTATTGATTTCGCTAAAATTGAACAAGCGACTCAACAGTTGTCCTCTTCATATGAAGTTGTTTTACTTGAAGGGGCGGGTGGCTTGATGGTCCCTCTAACAACACAATATTTAACCATTGATTATTTGGTGGATAAAAAATATCCCATAATTTTGGTGAGTTCGGGGCGTTTGGGAAGCATCAACCATACTTTGTTGAGCTTAGAGGCACTGAAGCATCGTGGGCTTGAGTTATATGCTCTAGCATATAATTTGAATGCTGAATCTGACGATGAGCTTATTTCACGTGATACATCTACCTACTTAAAAAAGTATTTATCACAACATTTTCCATCTGCTAAATGGTTTGATATTCCTGTTATTGAATAAATGAAAAAAACCGCTCTATTGAGCGGTTTTTTTAGGGATTTCAAAATTAGAACTTCTTAAAGCCTTTGTTAATACCAAAAGGTTTGCGTTGACCGAATTTATTTTCGTTGCGTGGTTTGTAATCAACAGAATTGCCGTTTACTTCACCTTTGTTTTCAGGACGTTTATTGCGGAAATCCTGATTTTCAGTGCGAGGGGCACGATTGTTGAATCGATTCTCAAATCCTTCTTGACGTGGTGCACGTGCATTGAAACGGTTTTCTGAGCCTTCTTGACGCGGTGCGCGATTGTTAAATCGATTATCACTGCGGCTTTGATCAGCACCACCTTGACGGAAGTCACGGCGTGGTTCTTGATGCTCGCCTTCGTCACGGCGTTGTTGGCGTAAATAACCACCACGACGTGCTGCAAGTGGTTTCTCTTGCATACGTTCATTGCGGCGTTTCGCCATACCGTAAAGACCAGTACCTTGACGTGGTTTGAGCTCAACAGACTTAGTTAAGTTATCAATGTCATTTTTATCAAGTTCAATCCAACGACCTGTACGTAATTCACGTGGCAGAATGACTGTACCATAACGTGTACGTAATAGACGGCTGACTTTCAAGCCTTGTGATTCAAAGATGCGGCGTACTTCACGGTTACGTCCTTCTTTTACAACCACTTGATACCAACGGTTAATCCCTTCACCACCAATTTCAGAGAATGACTCAAATTTTGCTGGACCATCATCGAGCATGACACCATCTGTCATGTTCTTTTTCAGTTGAGGGGTCACTTCACCCATCACACGTACAGCGTATTCGCGTTCAATTTCACTAGATGGATGCATTAAGCGGTTTGCAAGCTCGCCATCGTTTGTGAAAAGTAATAATCCTGTTGAGTTGATATCTAAACGACCAACCATGACCCAACGATCACCCGGAATTGATGGTAATTGATCAAATACAGTTGGGCGATTTTCAGGGTCGTTACGTGAACAGATTTCACCTTCAGGTTTGTAGTAAATCAATACACGACGACGGATTTCATCTTCAATTTGGAACTGTACTTTACGACCATCGATACGAAGCTCATCGGTTGGTTCGATACGTTCACCTACTTGAGCAACTTGACCGTTGACACTAACACGACCGGCAGCAATGACTTCTTCCATATAGCGGCGAGAACCCAAACCTACACGTGCCAATACCTTTTGCAATTTTTCACTCATAACAGCATAACCTTAGAAATAATCATCAACAGTTCACCTATTTACGACTTGGGTGCGTGAGCATCCAATGCCATAAAAGCTTCCTTGGCATCCTGTAGGGGAGGCAGTTGATTTAAATCACTTAAACCAAAAGCATTTAAAAATTGTGGCGTTGTAACCAACAACGCGGGTCTTCCTGGAAGTTCCCGGAAACCAGACTCTTTAATCCAGTTCCAATCGAATAACGTTCTGAGTTGCTGACTGTTATTCGTGACTCCTCGAATTTGCTCAATATCGGCTCGGGTAACGGGCTGATGATAAGCAATCACTGCTAGAGTTTCTAACAATGATGGTGATAATTTAGTTGGACGTTCTGGCCAAGTTTGTGCAATCACTTGTCGATACTTAGCACGAACTTGAAAGCGAAAACCTTGAGCTGTTTCAGTCAGCTCAATTGAACGACCGTGTTGTAACACTGCAAGCTGTTGCAAATATGCGCGCAGTTGTTGTTTGGAAAATTGGTTTTGAAATGCCTCTTTCAAGCGTGCAATAGAAACAGGCGCTTCACTGGCAAAAATAATAGCTTCGAGCTGCATGAGCACTTCGTGGTGTAACTCATCAACTTGAAAGGAGTTTGATTGATCAATGGTCATATCATTACCCCTTGAATTGCCAGCGGGGCTTCAATACCTGATGCAATAATTTGAACTTTTTGCTGACGTGTTAGCTCTAATATTGCCATAAACGTCACCACTAACCCCATACGACCTTGACTTGGTTTTAAAAGTTGATCAAATTTCAAAACCTCACCTGATTTTGTCATCTGTTCAATATAGGCAATACGTTCTTCAAGCAAAACAGGTTCTTGAGTAATCTGGTGTGTAACAGGCTCTGGGCGATTAAAAATACAAAACATAGCATCGCGCAGAAGAGAGGCTTCATAACCCTCATTTACTGTATTAATTTGTCCAAGGCTAACGTTGGGTAGAAAAGTATCACGGTCCAAAATAGGCATTTGACCGAGACGCTCAGCAGCTTGCTTGATCCTTAAATATGTCTCTAAGCGATCTATTAATTCTTGTTTTGGATCTTTTTCAATTTGGATTGATTTAGGTTTAGGCAGCAGTAAGCGTGATTTTAAATCTGCTAATAATGCCGCCATCACCATATAATCTGCGGTTAACTCAATATTGAGTGACTTCATACTGTCAATATATGACAAATATTGCGTTGCAATCGGAGCTATATCGAGCTGAAGTAGATCGAAACCATTTTTTTGGATGAGGTAAATTAAAAAGTCGAGTGGTCCTTCGAAATGTTCTAATAGAATTTCGAATGCTGCAGGCGGTATATATAAATCTTCAGGAATCGTATCTTGCCACTCATCTAAAACACGGATGTGTGGAAGTGCGTCCATGGGATTATGGATAGCTTGAGTCATTACAATTATTAGCCACGCGAATTTTCAAAAGCATGTTGGGCGATTCAGGAGATCACATATCGAAATCAGTAAAAGGACAGTGATTCGAATAGCATAAAAACAATATGGGTATTCTAAATTAAATCGAGTGCTGAATATATCTTTATCCGCAGTTTTACGATAAAAAAATTGAAATAAATAGGTGGTATTTTTTAAGGTTATATGGATGTATTTAGTGTTTTAATTGATAAATGTAAACTGGTATTCATTGTTAGCGTGTGTTCGACGAGAAGTAAAAGAGTATGAATAATTTTCAAAAAGTAGAACAAAATGTATATAAACAAAGTGTAGGTATAAAAGTTCACTCAAATACTCACCCTATAAACTCATTCAAAGCGTTGAGTGGAACGTATGTAAATTTATATCCTTTAAATTTAATTGAAAATATTGAAGAGCTTGCGAGAAATCTATTCCCAATTAAGATTACAGACGAGTTTATTTCAAGCTTTACCTATTTGCCTTACGAAGCGCCAACTTCGATTGAAGACTTGTCATATAAACTCTCATCGCAATTTGGTACACAAGGGAATATTTATTATGTTATTCGCATAGCGAACAAACCAGTGGGGTGGATCGCATTGATGAATATCGGGTTGGATGATGGAGTGGTTGAAATTGGGAATGTATACTTCTCAGCAGATTTAAAACGGTCTAGAGCTGCTACAGAAGTATTATTTTTACTGTTGAATGAGTGTTTTACTTTAGGATTTAGGCGTATAGAGTGGAAGTGTCATGAGTTGAACTTAGCTTCCAAAAAAGCCGCACTACGATTCGGTTTTCAATATGAAGGAATGTTTAGACAACATAAAGTGGTCAAGGGAAGAAACCGAAACACGCTTTGGTTTTCAATGTTGGATGAAGAGTGGCTGACTTTAAAAGAAAGTTATTTAGCTTGGCTTGAACCAAGCAACTTTACGCAAGAGGGTCAACAAATAAAGACCCTCCAAGCAATCTATAACGAAAAATCAGCGTAAATCAAATAAAGAGAGATGAATGGTGAGGCATTTTACTCAAAAGCACTCACATCACCCACGCCACGGCGGATAATTTCAGGTTGACTTCCTGAGAGATCAACAATACTTGTCGTAGTTAATGTACCAAGTCCACTATCAATAAAAACATCAATTCTTTTACTTAATTGTTGTTCTATTTCATATGGATCATCCAAAGGCTCAGTTTGACCTGGAAGAATCAGGGTGCTGGTGAGTAAAGGTTCACCCAACTCTTTAAGAAGCATTTGACAGACTGGGTTGCTCGGTACACGTAAACCAATGGTTTTCTTTTTGGGGTGCATCAAGCGACGAGGGACTTCACTTGTCGCTTGCAAAATAAAGGTGGTAATCGCAGGTGTGTTATTTTTAAGCAAACGATAAGTTGCATTATCCACTTTTGCATACGTTGCAATATCTGAGAGATCCGCACATAAGATCGCATATTGATGCTTAGCACCAAGATCACGGATTTGAGCAATTCGTTCCATCGCTTGCTTATTACCAATTTGGCATCCGATGGCATAGGCTGCATCTGTTGGATAAACCACGACATCGCCTGCACGTATTCTTTCTACTGCTTGAGTAATAAGTCGAGATTGTGGATTGTCAGGATGTACTCTTAAATGAAGCATTTTATTTTCTCCTGATTATTTTTTCGTATTATTGCGTGCATGGACATTCACTTCAATGTCATGAGTATATATTTACTAGACTTAATCTAGCGATGCACGAGAAAATTCATGCAAATGTAATGTTTTGCCACTTCTGAGACACTTACAGATGCACTGAATAAAGTGTTGAGCATCTCTTGGAAGCTGAGCTTCACCTGAAAAATAGCGTTGTACTTGAGCATAAACATTGTCTTTAAAAGACTGCCCATCACCACCTTCACCCGTTAAATTGTCCAGAGAAACGCGGAATTTTCGACTAAAGGCTGTGGAAAACATCCATTCAATTGCTTGAGGTTTAATTTCGACTTGTTCAAATAGGGCTTGTTGTTCAGCAGTTCGACCATCTGGTGCGTACCAATAGCCAAGATCAGGAAGAGTGCGACGATGATCTCCTGCGATTGTCCAATGGCTTATTTCATGTAAAGCACTATTGAAAAATCCATGTGCGAATTGGATGCGAGCAGGTTGTTGGTCTGAGGCAGGGAAGTATTCAGGTTCAAAGTCGCCTTTGACTAATGTGACATTTAAGTGGGAAAACCAATGATTAAAGTGTAAGATAAGCCAGTCTACCTGTTGAGCTTCTGTTTGCAGATTTACCCAAGGTGCGAGTTGCACGCGGTCTAAGTGATCGGTCAAATTTGAGGTCGAAGGATAGTGTAACTGTAATGAAGTTGTGACTTCAGGTTGCGGCTGCAACTGATGCATGACTTGATTAACCCAAATGATCTGTCTGAATAAGTGCAAAATTGTATCTTAATCTTTGACAGAGTACTTATGAATTTGTAGAATTGCCGCCTTAATTATGTCAGCAAATACCTTTCCGGCACAGATTGAGCCGTTTAAATGGGCTGAACAGGGCTTCACATGGTCAGGTACACTGCCATTGTCGCGCTTTGTTCGTATATCCCGTGAAGCTGTTGGGTCAATTGATAATCAATTGATCAATATAGACTGTAAGCTATCAATGGATGCGTATCATCGTATCGTTTGGCTTGATGGTAGTGTTGAAACGAAGGTTCCAATGGAATGCCAACGTTGTTTGGATACTGTTGAATTACCTCTCGAATTGGACTTTCATCTGGCTTTAGTCGATGATGAGTCACTGATAGAGCGCTTGGATGAGGATGCTGATTTCATCGTCTTAGGTGAGAGTGAAGCAACGACAAAAGGTTCATTTGATGCACCTGCAACCGCTGATTTACTTTCTCTCATAGAAGATGAATTGTTATTGTTGATTCCTTTGTCACCAAGACATGCGTCTTGTGAGCATAAGCATCAACCTGCCCAAGAAGAAGTTGTTGAAGAAAAACGAGATAATCCGTTTGGTGTTTTGGCAGCTTTGAAGGGTAAACTTAACTAATTTTTGTGTTATACTCTTAGGTATAAGACAATCGAATTTGTTCTGATCCATTTTTTCGATCTTTGTAAGGAGCCATCATGGCCGTTCAGCAAAACCGTAAAAGTCGCTCTCGCCGTGACATGCGCCGTTCACATGACGCTTTAACCGAGAATGCATTAACAGTAGACCAAACGACTGGTGAAACTCACCGTCGTCACCACGTAACTAAAGATGGTGTCTACCGTGGTCGTCAATTATTCGCTAAAGCAGCTGATGCTGAATAATTGGTGATGTATTAAGCGTCAAGCTTAGTAGAAAAAATGGGAGCGTAAGCTCCCTTTTTTTATTTCTATTTTTTGTTGTATTTGGCAATTACCAAAGCTTTTTTTTAATGATAAATTTCGCTCCATCAAATCAGTTAAGACTTGAGTTTGATGTTCAAGATGATCGAAATGAATCAAAATAGAATAGTCAAAGCTCTGAATAAAGGATTTTTATATGTCTGCTAAACGCCTCGAGCAAGCCGTTCTTGCGACCAAAACTGCATTTGTTTTTCCTGGACAGGGTTCTCAAAAAGCAGGAATGTTAGCGGAGCTTGCAGAACAGTTTAGTAGTGTGCAAGAAACGTTTGCTGAAGCTTCTGAAGCACTCGGCTTTGATTTATGGCACATTGCGCAAAGTGGTGAAGGGTTAAACCAAACTGAATTTACACAACCAGTGCTACTCACAGCAAGCATTGCTTTATGGCGTGTATGGTTAGAGCTTGGTGGTGTCGTTCCTAAATATTTAGCGGGACATTCACTAGGTGAATACAGTGCATTGGTTGCTGCAGAATCTTTAAGCTTAAAAGATGCAGTTAAATTGGTGAACTTACGCGGTAAGTTGATGCAAGATGCTGTCCCTCAGGGTCAAGGTGCTATGGCTGCGATTCTTGGTCTTGATGATGCTAAGGTTGTAGAACTGTGTGCTCAAGTCACCGCTCAAGGTGAGGGTTCAGTGGAAGCTGCAAACTATAATGCACAGGGTCAAGTTGTGGTGGCAGGTGATACTGCACAGGTTGAAGCGTTAATAGCTTTGGTAAAAGAGCAAGGTGCAAAAGCAATTGCGTTACCAGTATCAGTACCATCACATTGTTCATTAATGAAGCCAGCGGCAGCAGAGTTTGCCAAAGCTTTAGCAGATGTTGATATTCAATTACCTCGCATTCCAGTGATTCAAAATGTCAATGCACAAGTGGCTGACAGTGTTGATGAATTGCGTACAGCGTTGACATCACAACTTTATGAGTCTGTCCAATGGACTAAAACACTTCAAGTATTGGCTGATCAAGATGTGAGCTATGTTGTTGAATGTGGTCCTGGGAATGTATTAACAAATTTAGCAAAACGTTTAGAACATGTTGAAAAAGCATTGCCTTTAGATACTAAATCTCGTTTAGAAGATGCTTTAAATACTGTATTAGTTGCAGAAGGGAAAATTGCATGACGCAGGAACGTAAAGTCGCGTTAGTGACAGGTGCAAGCCGTGGTATTGGTGCTGCGATTGCACAACAGCTGATCGAAGATGGTTTTTTTGTCGTAGGTACGGCTACATCTGAGTCTGGTGCTGAAAAATTATCTACACAATTTGCTGAACATGGTGTAGGAAAAGTACTTGATGTTCGTGATGGAGCTGCAATTGATGCACTCATTACAGATATTGAACAAAGTTTTGGCCCTGTACTTGTTCTTGTGAATAATGCAGGTATCACTAAAGATAATCTACTGCTTCGTATGTCTGAAGATGATTGGGATGATATCCAAAATATTCACCTTAAAGCAGTATTCCGTCTCTCTAAACGTGTATTGAAAGGTATGACGAAAGCGAGATTTGGACGAATTATCAATATTAGTTCTGTCGTTGCGCATTTTGCAAATCCAGGTCAAGCAAATTATTCAGCTGCGAAGGCTGGGATTGAAGCTTTTAGCCGCAGTTTGGCTAAAGAAATGGGCAGTCGTCAAATTACTGTCAATAGTATCGCGCCTGGCTTTATTGCAACTGAGATGACTGAACAGTTAAGTGATGAAATTCAGAAAAAAATGAGTGATCAAGTGGCATTGAACCGTTTTGGTCAGCCTCAAGATATCGCAAATGCAGTAAGTTTCCTTGCTTCTGATAAAGCAAGTTACATTACTGGTACGGTATTACACGTGAATGGTGGTTTATACATGGCGTAATGCGATGTATAAACTTTCAAATATATCAAGATTCAATTAAACTATAGGCATTATACGCCGCCACAAGCAATGAGGAGAATTCCTGTGAGCGATATCGAACAACGTATCAAACAAGCAGTAGCTGAACAACTTGGCTTAAAAGCTGAAGAGATTAAAAACGAAGCATCTTTCATGGATGACTTAGGTGCTGACTCTCTAGATCTAGTTGAGCTTGTAATGTCTTTCGAAAATGATTTCGACATTACTATTCCTGATGAAGATTCTAACGAAATTACAACTGTTCAATCTGCTATCGATTATGTAACTAAGAAATTAGCTTAATCATCAGATTCAGTTCTTTTCGAACTTAAAAGCTACCTTTATGGTGGCTTTTTTTTATTAAGGAATAAATTGCAATATTACATTAAGTTACCTTAAGTTTAAGAAAGATAACGGCGTTAGGTATAGTTCTTCTGTATAAAAATTAAGGGATCTAAATTATTTGATCACCAAACTGAAATAACAATAGGAGAATAACAATGGGTCTTTTTGATTTTGTGAAAGGTATTGGGAAAAAGAATACCGCACCAGCTGAGCAACAAGCTACACCAGCAACGCCAGCAGAGCCATCTGCTCAAGAAATTGCGAATAAATTATTGGGGCATATTAAATCACTTGGCTTACCAGTAACAGGACTGTCTGTGACTTATAATGCAAGCAGTGATTTAGCGACTGTAAAAGGACAAGTGCAAACTCAAGCAGATCGTGAAAAGATCATCTTGGCTGTGGGAAATATTGATCATGTTGCTCAAGTCGATGACCAACTTACTGTTTCATCTCCAGAGCCTGAAAGTAAATTCTATACAGTAAAATCAGGGGATAATCTTTCAAAAATTTCTAAAGAGTTTTATGGTGATGCAAATCAGTACAACAAAATTTTTGAAGCAAACCGACCATTACTTAAAAATGCAGATGATATTTTCCCGGGACAGGTTCTAAGAATTCCAAACTAAAATATCAATGAATCTAAAAGACCGAGATTTAAATCTCGGTTTTTTATTTTAAAGTAACTTAATAACTTAAAACTGATTCTTAAATTATCAATATAAAACAATATTTTAACGGCTAGAAAATTTCTATAAATATATTTTAACTTCCACATTGCAATGGTGTTTTTGGCCATTTTTTAAGTTATTTCGAAGTAATAAGAATAAAAAAATTGAAATAAATTCATTAATCCTAACTTTATGTTTTATATAGGAAAAATAAATTAGTAAAAATAAGTGTTTGAAAATAAATAAAATTTAATTTGTTTCAAGAAATAAAATATTGTTTCATTGGGTTTTATTATGTAACTTTAATTAAGTAATAGTGTAATTTTGTTTCTGGTGTTTTTTTGCAATATTTAAAAATTTTATGTCTAACTTATATAAAATAATAAATAATGAGATTTTTTTCACTATTAGTTTATAAATTGTGACTTTGTTTAAAATTAAATTTTATCAATAAAAACATTGCTTTAAGAATCTCGAATGGGGTGTAAAAAATTTTTTTTAACTATGAATTTTTGTTGATTTTCAACTGACTTTTTATGACGTTTACATTGATTCTCAATCTGATAAAAAAATAGAGGGTTAAAGAATATCTTAATAATACTGGGTGACGTCATGAAAAATTTAGAAATATTATCAAAAAACGATGGGGCGGTTTTAGAAAAGACTACTGCTAATAAAATCGTATTAAACCAGAACTCAATTGTGAAAATTGATGCATCAATCGAAGAGGTCTTAAATTTTCAGAAAGAAGGAAATTCTTTAGTTATTAATTTTAAAAATGGCGAACAATTAGTTGTAGAAAGTTATTTTGATGATCCCTTAAATAGTCATAATATTTTATTTAATGACAATGGTCAGCTTTATTGGGTTGAGTTCACAGATGCTGCCAATGAAATAGCTTCGACTATTAAATATTATCCAATTGATGATATTTCAGCACTTATCGCTGGAAACTCAAGTACAGCTTTGACAGGGTTAACTCCATGGTTAATTGCAGGGGGATTAGCTGCTGGAGTAGTTGCTATTGCAGATAATATGAGTGATTCAGATAAAAAATCTAATTCTGTATCGCCGGAACCAGAACCACCAAATAACGATGAATTAGAAGAAGCAAAACAGCTCGTTAATGATGCAGAGAAAGCTTATCAAGATCTTAAAGATTTGATTGAAGATAAATTAAATGATGGGTTAATTACTCCTGAGGAAAAAGCTGAATTAGAGGAAGCATTACAAGATGCAAAGGATGCTAAAGATGCTGCTCAAGATAAAGTCGATAACTTGGTAGATGGCGAGGAAAAATCTGATTTACAAGATCGACTAGATGATTTGGTTGATGAAGAGTTGCCACCAATTAATGATCAAAATGGTGATGGTGTACCAGATGATCTCGAGCAAGCTTTACTAGATGCTGAAGAAGCTGTAGCCAATGCTGAACAAGCGTACGAAGCATTAAAAGATTTAATTTTAGAGAAGAATGAAAACGGCCTGATTACACCTGCTGAAAGAGCGGAATTAGATCAAGCTAAAGAGGCTTTCGAGAGTGCCAAAGCCTTAGCAGAAACTAAAACAAATTTATTACCAGAATCAGTTCAATCTCAAAAAGATGCTTTGCAGGAACGTCTTGAAGATTTAGTGGATATCATCCTACCTGAAATTAATGATGAAAATGATGATGGTATCGTAGATGATATCGCTGAAGCACTCATTGAAGCAGAGTTGGCTGTTGCGGAAGCTGAAGCAAAGTATGCAGCTGCTGAAAATGCTTTAACTGTTGCAAATCGTGATGGATTAATTAATCCAACAGAGCTTAATGCTTTACAGAATGCTTTAGAGCAGGCACAAATTGCTAAGTCAACTGCTCAAAGTAAAGTAAATGCTCTACCTGAATCTGTTCAGGAACAGAAAGATGCCTTTCAAAATCGATTAGATGATCTGACTGACATAAGTTTGCCTGAAGTAAATGACGCAGATGGTGATGGCATTGTAGACGGCTTACCAGAAGCGATTCAGGAAGCGCAGTCAGCCGTAGAAGCAGCTGAAGCTAAATATGCTGAAGCTCTTAATAATTTAGCTTTGGCTCAAAAAGATGGCTTAATTAACCCGCTTGAACTCAGTATTCTTGAACAGAAAGTACAGGCTGCACTTGATGCAAAAGAAGTTGCCCAAGATAAGGTAAATGTATTGCCAAATGGAGCGATTAAAGATGGTTTACAGGATCGTCTAGATGCTCTTGTAAATATTGACTTACCTGAAGTCAATGATGCAGATGGTGATGGCGTACCAGACGGCGAAGATATTACACTTGAAGAAGCAACAGAGGCAGTAGAGGCGGCTGAAGCAGCATATGCTGAGGCAGAGCAAGCACTAGCAGATGCAGAATCAGATGGTTTAATCACGCCAACAGAACTTGCTGAGCTGACTCAAGCACGTGATGATGCACTTGCTGCTAAAGAAGATGCACAAGCGAAAGTTGATGCACTTCCAGAAGGAGCAGACAAAGACGCATTGGATGCACGCTTAGATGATCTAGTCGA
>NZ_JBWYIL010000010.1:0-102084 GCF_056779755.1 Acinetobacter sp. 24-47-66 | reverse complement strand
CGGTATAAGCATCATCAACAATTTTTGCACCAACCTGTTCATAGGCACTATCAATATAAGCAGCTTTAACACCTGCATTACGTTGGATAACAACACTGTGACCAGCACCAATTAACTTCTTTACTGTTTCTGGTGTCGCAGCTACACGACTTTCACCAACTACAGTTTCGGTAGGGATTCCGATCTGCATAACTAAAAATCCTTGTTTTAATAATCCATATTTCAATACGCATGTACTACTTAAGATTTAATTTTGAAATAACTGCATTTAGAGTCTCTTTCGGAGATATGCAAGAATCTATATCAAATTGACGCCATGCTATATATCCATCTGGTCTTACAAGCAAAATTCCTGAATCATGAATTTGAGACTTTTTAAACCAGCTCCCATAAATATCTCTAAATTCCTTTGAACCTATTTGAACACATCGTATATAACTTTTATTGATGGCTCTAGCAGCATCAATCCAAGCCTGACCAGATAAACCTGTAATCACTGTAAATTTGCCTTTACCTACAGCATCTAATGTAGAAAATTTGTAGCCTTTAGAATCAATTAGCCAAGCATGTGGAATTTTTGAACCTGGTCTCGTTGTTTCATTAAGGTACAATGAGGGATCTTTAAAAAAATGTTCATCTAATTTTTCATTAATCACTGCATTTGAGTAATACCGCTGATTTAATTCAATACCTTGTGCATTGAATTCGTAATTTTTTATATTGAGAGCTTCGAAAAGTTTTGCTCTAATTGCTGCACTAGATTTATCACAAGAGAAGATGTGGCTTAGTAATTTATCCTGATTTGAAATTCCTTGATCGAAACCAAATACTTCTTTTAAATGTCTATAGTCAAATCTCGATTGATTTGCTCTTTCAACGATTTGCTTTCCAATCGGTGCTCTTTCGAATGTATATGAATCTAAAATAACAGTATTAGCCCAATTTTTTATAACAAAAGCTAATTTCCACGCCAAGTTAAATGCGTCTTGTATACATGTATTAGAACCTAAACCACTGGATGGAGGGTGTCTATGGACTGCATCACCCCCACAAAAAACACGACCCAATGAGTATTCTTTGGCATATAACTGGTTTACATACCAAGTTGAAACCTTAAGAATCTCAATTTCAACATCCTCCTCCCCAATAAATTGTTTAATTCTATTTAATATCTCCTCGTTTGTGTATTTAGGCTCCCCTTGTGATATATCAAACCCCCATCCTGCAATCCATTGATCCCATGGTTCTATAGCCCTCAACAAACCCATGCCAATTTCACCAAAACCAGCTTGCGGATTAACTATCCAATTTAAAATGCTTGGTCTATGAGTAACATACTTAGAAAGATCAGCTTTAAAGTTAACATAAACAGTACCAGCTCTAGCTAGCTCACCCTCCAATGGTAAATTCAATTGCTCTACTATTTTTGATCTAGCTCCATCCATTCCAATAAGATATTTAGCTCTAACTTCAAAAAAATTACCATTTAAAAGATTCTTTAATTTAACTGTAACTCCACTTTCATCTTGTGTATGAGAAATATATTCTGTATTAAAGTTATAGACAGCCCCCCTCTCTGCTGCATTAGTCACTAATAATTTTTCCATTTTAGGCTGTATTAGATCAACTAACGGACAAGGGCTACCTGTAAGATAATCCGATTTACGCTCTTCACCTGTTCCCCATGAGCGTATACGTGCAATTTCTTCTCCAGCCAAGCTAGTTGTAATTAAAGAATCTCCCATTAAGTCCCAAGGAGTAGCAATCTCATGAACTTGAGACTCAATCCCTAAATCCCTTAGAACCTCCATAGCTCGTTGATTTGTAATATGAGCACGAGGACTGTTAGCCAACCAATTAAATTGTGAAAATAGATTTACTCTGATTCCATAAGATGCTAAAGCAAGACCCAATGTCGACCCTGCGGGACCTGTTCCTATAACAACAACATCAGTATCAAATTCATTTTTATCAGACATACTTACACCTTAACACTATAAAATTCTGTTTAGAAATAATGTACGCAAGATGAGTAAAAGAACAAATAATAATAATCTATAGAATGATATGAAATAGAATATAAAAATTAGAAATCTATCAAACGATAGAAAATAATTATTTTATAATTATGTTAAGCAGCAATAATATTTATACACTCTACCAAAGGATATAAGACTGTGAAAACAAAATTATTATGCATGTCACATACACCCTTATTAAATTATGCTGTAACCAATGAAAAAATCAGTAAAAAGTTCTATAAATCGATAGAAAACATATCAAATGAAATAAAATCATTTGATCCAACATTAATACTCATATATGGACCAGATCATTTTAATAGTTTTTTTTATGACAATATGCCTTCAATATGTATTGGACTAAATGCTCATTCAATAGGTGACTGGAACTATACCACCAAAAAAATTAATGTTCCGGAGCATACTAGTTTGAGCATATTAAAACATTGTTTAGAAAATGATATTGATATTTCATTTTCGTACAAGATGCCATTAGACCATGCATTCATACAACCATTAAGTTTATTATTGAAGGATAATTTATGTAATATTCCTGTTATACCAATTTTTATAAACTGTGCCGCAGAACCTTTACCTAAAATGTCTCGAATAATAAATGTTGGAAAAATAATAGGAGATTATTTAAAAAAATTAGATGAGAGAATACTAATAATAGGTTCAGGAGGATTATCTCATGATCCACCTACACCTCAGATAAATAGTGCAACAACTAAAGTACGTGAATTTTTAATATCAGGTAGAAATCCTACACAAATAGAAAGAGAAAATCGTGAAAAAAAAGTGATAAAAGTAGGTCAGGATATTGCTAATGGAAATAGTGACATCTCAATGAATCTTAATCCAAGCTGGGATAAATTAATAATTGAAAACTATATAAATCAAGATTTCTCTTTTTTTGAAAAAATGGGAGATAAATTCATTTCTGAATATGGTGGAAAAGGAGGGCATGAAATTAGAACATGGTCTGCTGCATTAGCATCAATGTCGACTATAGGTAATTTTGAAGTGGAATTAATCCAGTATGATCCAGCACCAGAATGGCTAGTTGCTATGGGAATACTTAAAGGACAATTAAAATAGTCTAAGGCCAGTTATAGACTGGCCTTATTTTATGGTAATGTTCTAGCATAAATTTCTGATCTGTTGATAAAAAAGGATGATAAAAATGGAATTAAGACATCTAAGATATTTTCTTGCAGTAGCCGAAGAACTTAATTTTACAAGAGCTGCCGAGAAGCTTTTTACAGTACAACCCTCATTAAGCCAACAAATAAGAGATCTGGAATATGAAGTAGGTGTACAGCTATTAGTAAGAGACAATAAAAGAAAAGTATATCTTACCCCTGAAGGAGAGGAATTTTTAAAATATGCAAAATTAGCTTTAGAAAATGCTAAAACTGCTATTTCTGCTGCACGTCAAGTTGCAAACAATAAGAATGATCAGATTTATATAAGTTTTTTGAATGTAGCAGAAATACAATTTATGCCTATGATTATTGAAAATATTAAAATTGAATTCCCTAACTATAAAATTAACATCCAAAGCTTAAATGATAGCGAACAAATAAACAAATTAAAAAACAATGAAATAGATTTATCATTCACTCGATTTCAATTCGAGACCGAGGATTTTAAAAGTCTAAAAGTAATGCACGAAAATATAGTATTAGTAGGTTCACAATATTTTTTGGATTATGAAAAAACCATTAAATCTCATGATTTAAACAACTTACCTATAGTACTTTGCGATCAAAACTCTTCACCTGTTTTTTTTGATAAAATTGATAATTTTTTAAACTCGCACAATATCATGCCTGAAAACATTATTTCAGCATCCAATTTACTCCAACATATTAATCTCATTAATAATGGCATTGGTGTAGGATTTATACCGGAATATGCTACTAAATACCTTAACAGTAACATTAAAATTTTTAAAAATGATTTAAAAATTCCATCACTTCCGTTATATGCCAACTATAAATCCACAAACACTAACAAAGCCTTAAACTTTATAATAAATAAGTTAAGAAATTACTCTAGATGATTAACACATTGATATAATTTTAATATTAAATAATACATTAATACTATCTATAAAATATTTTGTTATAAAACATATACTTAGTGGAGATCGCACATTTTATTATTTCCCCAAATTTATATATGATTCTATGGCAACTAAAGCATATAAAGGATTATTCATAATGAAAGCTGCAAGACTACATGAAGTTGGTTCAAGTTTAAAAATTGATGAAGTTGAGAAGCCTCAAATAGGACCTCATGATGTTCTAATAAAAGTTAAGAGCTGTAATTTAGTTCCAAATCTCAATAACGTAATGAATTTTTATCCCCAATGGTTTCCTTATTTGCCATTACCAAAATTACCTGCAATTTATGGTTTAGATGCAGCTGGGGAAATTTCAGAAGTAGGTAGTAAAGTTTACAATCTTAAGGTGGGTGATAAAGTATACGTCAATCCAGGGAGAAGCTGTGGATCATGTACTGCTTGTAGATCAAATCAACCTATAAACTGTAAATCTTTTACGTTTCAAGGCTACTTTGGTTTTGGGCAAGATTCCCAAAATATTTTTAATGATTATCCATATGGTGGGTTATCTGAATTTATGAGTGCCCCAGCAGATGGTCTAGTTAGATTAGGTTCAAACATCAGTTTTGACGAAGCGTGCCGATTTGGTTATATCGGAACAGCGTATTCTGCTTTGAAAAAAGCTAAAGTAACTTCTGGTACATCAGTTTTAATTACAGGTGCAACTGGTACTCTTGGTCTTGGAGCTGTTTTATGTGCTTTAGCAATGGGAGCTACTAAGATTTTTGCAGTTGCAAGAAATCAAGATTTATTAAATAAACTTAAAGATATTGATCAAAAACGTATAAACATTCTCTCTCATGGAGAAAAAGACCTAGTTAGTTGGATTGAAGAACACACTGACAACTTAGGTGCAGATGTATTTATTGACTGTCTTGGACCTGGTGCACCAGCTCAAGTTACTCTCGACGGATTAAAGTCCTTAAGAAGAGGTGGTTCAATGGTAAGTATCGGAGGTATGGAAGAAGACTTACCAGTACCAATGTTCCACATAATGACACAACAAAAAAATATACTTAGCTCACTCTGGTTTACAGTTTCCGAAGGTGAAGAACTATCCAAAATGGTTGAATCCGGAACATTAGATTTGTCAGTTTTAGAACATCTAAAATACTCTTTATTGGATGTAAATAAAGCGCTTGAAGAAATAAATCACAGAACTGGTGGTTTTACAAACGTGGTAATAAATCTATGAGTGTAATTATGCCAATTAAAAAAATTGTGACTATAGAAGACGAGAATGGTAAGTCCACACTTTCATCTGACAGATTTGTAAAACAATATAAATATCAACATATTCCGGGTTTTGCTACATATTTGGTATGGTCAGAGAAACTAGGGGAAAATGACACTAAACATCAAGATTTACATACAGTTAATTCGTTATTAGCAGATAAAAATGAATGTAAATTATTAGTTGTAGACTTTCCACCAGACTCTATTTATTCAGAAGAAAATTTTAATCCTGATTTAGCTAATAAGGAGCAGTTAGAAAATCTTTCAGGATTAATCGACCATTTTGAAATAGATAATCCTGGTATGCATAAAACTTATACGCTTGACTTTGGTATTGTGCTGAATGGTGAAATCACATTGGAACTTGACGATGGTTTATTTCAAGTGATTAAACAAGGTGAAATAGTTATTCAACAAAGTACAAGACATGCTTGGAGAAATCATACAAATAGTATTACTAGAATTGCTTTTGTTATGATTGGTAAATAATTAATTCAATTTCTTGTACAAGGATTATGTATTGGAAAACTCAATGTTTAAAATATATATCTTAATATCATTATGTTTAATTGGTTTAAAAACTAATTCTAGTGAAATTAATGATTATAAATGGGAAGCTTATACTGGTATTGGTTATGTTGATTTACCAACATCCGCTACTGTTAATGATAAATCTGGAATGATTCACGGTGCTAATGCGAGTTCTTCTAACAGTACAACTTTACTAGTCGGTATAAATTATAATTTAAACTCTAAATTAAGTGTTGAATATGCTGCTGGATACCCGCCAACAACGACAGTATCAGGCAAAGGAACTTTAAAAAGTTCAGGAGCAATAGGTGAAATTACTTATGCACCATCAGTCATTACTGCTAAATATACTGTTCTAGATAACATGTATTTGCAACCTTATGTCGGTGTTGGTGCTAGTTGGACACATGTTCTCAATACTAAGGATCACACAATAAAAAATTTGGAAGTTAAAGACTCTTTTGGTCCTGTATTACAAATAGGATTAAAAAAACCTTTAAATGAAAAACTGAATTTTTTAGTAGATGTTAAAAAAATTTGGCTTAAAACCAAAGCAAATGGTGAATTTCAAGGAGAACCTGTAGAGGCTAATATTAAATTTTCCCCTTTGGTAACTATGATTGGTCTAGGATATAAATTTTAGAATCAAAGAGCAGATTTCGATCTGCTCTACTTTTCAAAACATACTTCTTATACCTAAATAAATTTAATAAAATTTTTGATCTATCGCCATTATTCTAAATAAGAAACAATCCAATTATTTATAAATTCATCATAATAATTTACCCATATAAATTTTATACTATCTTATATTAAATTCTAATAAAAAATTAATAATAATTACAATAAAATATAAAAACAATTATTAAATGAGACAAAACAAATAGGAAAATTTTTATGAAAAAACGACATATACCACCTGTAAATATAATACTTATTTTTTGTTTAACTAATCTTTATTCAATTACTACTCATGCAAATTTTATAAATGATAGTAATTAAGGGCTTTGTTGCACAAACCTATCTGTAAAGGCTTTTTCAGCGATATAATTTCCAAATGAATAAGCCTACACAGAAAATCTACCGCACAACCAATTGGCCCGCATATAACCGAGCACTCATGAGTCGCGGAAATATTGCCCTTTGGTTTGATCCTGCTACGCAATGGTATGCGCCATCAAAAGGCAAACAAGGGCGAAATCAAACCTACTCCGACGCAGCTATCCAATGCTGCTTAATGATTAAATCCTTATTCCGTCTATCTTTACGTATGGTCACTGGCTTTGTGCAAAGTCTGATTAAACTTTGCGGATTAAATTGGACCGCACCAGATTACAGTACGCTTTGTAGAAGACAAAAGCATATTGATATTGCAATCAGCTACCAAAAAAGTAGCGATGGGCTGCATCTACTCGTAGACTCTACAGGCATGAAGTTTCTAGGTGAGGGCGAATGGAAACGCAAGACATGGACCTGAATATCGTCGCCAATGGCGTAAACTACATATTGGTATAGATGCCAAAACCCTACAAATACGCGCTATTCAGCTCACAACCAATAATGTCAGTGATTCACAGGTGCTTGGTGATTTACTTAATCAGATTCCACAAGATGAGCAGATTGACTCTGTTTATACCGATGGAGCTTATGACACCAAGCAATGCCGTCAGGTTATTGCAGATCGGCAAGCACATGCGGTGATTCCACCTAGAAAAAATGCGAAACCATGGAAAGATACAAAAAGTAGCTCGCTAGAGCGAAATGAATTACTTCGAACAGTTAAACGTTTAGGCAGGACATTATGGAAAAAATGGTCAGGCTATCATCGCCGCAGTTTGGTGGAAACCAAGATGCATTGCATCAAATTATTAGGCGATAAATTAATGGAAAGAAGCTTTCCTAGTCAGGTGAATGAAATTCATGCACGTGTAGCAGTCCTCAACAGATTTACGGAATTAGGTCGACCACTTACCCAAGTTACGCCTTAAATTTGGCTCAATTAGGGGCGCTTTGCATTTCAAATCTTTGTGCAACAAAGCCCTTTTAAACATAAAACTCAATTTATTTATGTAACTAATGAAATAGTCAAAGATCATCTGAGACCATATTTCTAAATTCTTACATAAATTCACCGGCTTATTTTATTTAATTAAAATCTTTAGCATTAATAAAAAGAACTTTTTTTCTGAAATCATCATCAAACTAATTTCAAAAAAAAAATATTTGGTAACTTTCAGCTACCAAAGTAATAAAATTTTTCTTTCATGGCTAATATTTCTAGAAATTCAATCATGTATGTTGAACTTTATAATCAATACAAGCAACCTTTAGTACCATTATCACTCGTTATTAAAGACTATTTCCCACATCTTTCAACGCAAATAGCAAAACGTAAAGCATCAAAGCAAGAGCTCCCATTCCCTGTTGTAAAATTCTGTGAAAGTCAAAAAGGTGAGTATTTTGTTAGTCTCATAGAGTTAGCACATTTTTTCGAATCAAGATCAGAAATGGCTACTCGTGAATTTAAAGTGTTGAATGATTATAAACGTTAAAGAAGATTTTGAATGGATGATTGTTTTACAAATTGCATAGCATCCTCGAATTCAAGAACTTTACTTCTTATACCGTTAAGATTTACATAGCGTTTCAGACTATTCCAATCGCTGTGAAGCGTATACTGTTGCATCTGGGGGATACTCATGCCACTTTCAGCTAACCGTGTTGCAGCCTCATGCCTTAGGTCATGAAATCTCAAATGTTCAATATTTTCAATTTTTTTAATTTTTTGCCAGCTTCTATCAATTGTGTCGGCATTTATTGGAATAAGCAATCCAGGATCCCCACCACGTAAAAGCATTTTTGTTCTAATAGGCTCATCAAGTAATTTATTTATAATATGAACCGCCTTATCTGTTAACTTAAACCATTTGTTATTCCCTTCGCTACCGTTTGGGTTTTTAATATTGGTTAGGAACCATTTTTTATTATTTTTATCATAGTCAGCAAGTCTTAATCGTGTTAGTTCATTCAAGCGTCTTCCCGTATATATTGCTAACCATACAATTAGGTAAATAGGTGTATTAGTATAATTTTTAAGATGAAACTCTACATATGATCTTCTGGTTATTTTCTGAAGTTCCTCACAAGTTGGTAATATTTCCCTCTTCCTTGACTCATTAATTATCCTCGCCTTTCTTAACCCTTTTAAAGCTTTTTCATACTCATCGAAATTTATAGCATATCCCCATGCAAGTTCAGCATGATCCAATACACTCTTTATGTATCGTAGCTCATATAAAATTGTACTAGGTTGGACTGATGGTAAATTTAACGAACAATTTTCATATCCTCTGAATCTTTTTTGAGCATGAACAGTGATATCCATGCGAGTCAGTTTTGTTATGTCTATTTGGGCTATATCGAATTTTTGAATTAATTTTAGTGTTGCAATTTTACTTCTTCCAAAATTTTTCACCTCATCTAAATATCTTTCGATTGCCCTTTCAAGAGTCAAATAACCAGTATTATTAAATTTAGAACTAGTTGACATTAGAATCGGATTCTTTTCTAATTTCTCTTCTTCTTTTTTTAGCCACTCTTTAGCTAAACTTTTACTACTAAAAGTTTCGGAGTCATAGTAATTTATTCCATCTTTTTTACGTCGGATGTTTATTACAGCTCTATACCTAGTACCCTTAGTTTTTGATTTTAATTGAGTGATCGTTCCCATAATTTGATACTTTTTTATACTATTAAAATTATAGTAGCAAATTTAGTATCAAATAGTTTTGAAATAGTGCAGAAAAGTACAATATATGTACAAATCTTACGTGACGGCTGAGAATTCATATGACTGATATATTTAATAATTTCAAACAAAACAAGCCTCCCCGAATTTCCGTCGCACCCATGATGGATTGGACGACCCGTGATTACCGCTTTTTTGCACGTCTATTCAATCCAAATATCATCATGTACACCGAGATGGTAACCACAGGCGCAATTTTATTTGGCGATGCACCCCGTCATTTAGATTACAGCAAAGAAGAACACCCTATTGTGTTACAGCTTGGTGGATCAAATCCTAAAGACCTCGCAACCTGCTCTAAAATGGCTCAAGATTGGGGCTATGATGAAATCAATTTGAATGTTGGTTGTCCTAGTGATCGCGTTCAAAACAATAAAATTGGTGCTTGCCTCATGGCTGAGCCTGAGCTGGTTGCTGAATGTATTGCTGAAATGCAAAATGCAGTTGATATTCCCGTCACGGTAAAACACCGAATCGGCATCGATGATATGCAATCTTATGAGGAGATGCTGCATTTTGTCGATACCGTTGCAAAAACGGGATGTCAAAATTTTATCGTGCATGCACGCATTGCTTTACTACAAGGTTTGTCACCGAAAGAAAATCGGGACATTCCGCCTTTACGTTATGAAGATGTTTATCGCTTAAAGCAAGATCGCCCAGAACTATTGATCGAAATCAACGGTGGGATCAAAACATTTGCTGAAACTCAACAACACTTACAGCATGTGGATGGTGTCATGATTGGTCGCGAGGCTTATCACAATCCTTATCTACTGGCTGAACTAGGACAATTATGGAGTTTGTCAGCACCTGATCGTTTTGAGATCATGCAGGAGATGATGCCATATATTGCAAAACGTTTAGCTGATGGTGCGCCACTTTCAGTGATTACACGTCATATTTTAGGCTTATTTCAAAACCTTCCTGGTGCACGAAAATGGCGACAAGCCCTGAGTGGGGGTAACGCGAAAACATTAAAAGATATTGAAAATGCCTTAATCGGTATGCAACAAGCCATTCAAAGACATGCTGAACAAGAAAGCTTAAAAATCAATGCTGAATAAACCAATTTCATCATTAAAAAGGTCTCTTGATAGAGACCTTTTTTGATAATCACTTTTAGGCTTGTTTTGCTTGAATCGAATCTAATCGTTTTAACACTTCAGCCACTGCTACCATTGCAAAACTTGATGTCACCACCACGGCTGAACCATAACCACCACATCTTAACCCAGCACTCGCACAAATATCAGCATTCGAAAAAGGATTATCCACCGAATAAATACAGGTGATACCGAACTTCTCTTTCGGCTTTTTACAGATACCTTTTGAGCGTAACTGACTTCTTAATTTTGCCAGCATCGGGTCGTATTCTGTTTTTGACAAATCTGCGACCCGAATTTTGAGTGGATCTAATTTACCACCAGCACCACCAGATACAATCAAAGGGACTTTATTGAAACGACAATGTAGCATCAATGCGAGTTTTGCTTTGACATCATCAATGCAATCCAACACAACATCTGGATTTGAACTCAAAATCTCCGTTACATTTTCAGGCGTTAGATAATCATCAATTAAATTGATTTTTATACGTGGATTAATTTGGCGACAACGCTCTGCCATCACTTCAATTTTTTCATGACCTAATGTTGATGTCATCGCAGGTAACTGACGATTAATATTTGACGCTGCAACAGAATCCATATCAACTAGTGTTAACTCGCCCAAACCTGTTCTAGCCAAAGCTTCGACAGCCCAAGAGCCAACACCGCCAATACCAATCACCATGACATGACTGTTTTCATAATGCTGAAAATTTTCTTCACCATAAATTTTGGCTACACCGGTAAAACGGCGTTCATATTCATCATCATGAACTAAGTCAGTCATATTGCTCTAACACTATTTGGAAAAGGCGTATTTTAGCAAAACTTCGGAGGAATAGAGAGTTTTGAACTCACGACAATTTCAGTTCATTTTTTAGGTTGAGTGCAGACACACTATTCTCCCAAACACGTTGCGCAATGTCTTCGACTTTTGTATTTAAACTATGTGCCAAACCTTCTAAAACATAAATTAAATTCTGTGGGGTATTACGGGTACGGTGTTCAGTTGAAGCTTGACAACATAATGGCGTCATATCAGGACAGTCTGTTTCAATGACCAGATGTTCAATACCAACATACTGAACTGTTTGGTGTAATTTTTTAGCATTGGGATTGGTAATCTGTCCCGTGACCCCTAACTTAAATCCAAGTTGAATAAATGCCTTCGCTTCTTCTATCCCTCCACTGAATGCGTGGGCGATACCACCGTGAACAAATTGCTTTGCTTTTAACAGCCTTAATGCTTCAGCATGAGATTTACGAATATGTAACAGCACAGGAAGCTTAAATTGTTGAGCCAAATCGACTTGTTGCGCAAAAAAATCCTGTTGCTTAGCGAAAACTTCCGACTGCTTATGTTGCTTGAGAAAAGTATCTAAACCAATTTCTCCAACGGCGATGCATTGTTGTACTTCAAGAATTTTTTTTAGATCGTCTAGATGATGAGGCTGATGTTGTTCGATATAAAAAGGATGTAGACCAGGAGCGAGATAACTCCTCGGTGCCTGATCTAAACCATTTAACCAATGGTGTGTTTCAATCAATGTATGAAAGCGTTGGTGTTGAAACCCAATCAGTACAAGGGCATCCACTCCCTTCTGTTTAGCCTGATACGCAAGTTGCTCACGATCGAAGTCAAAATCTTCTACATCAAAGTGCGTATGCGTATCAAACAAACGTGGCATGGACATGTTATTTTGCTTCACCTGCAGCTTGAGGTACAGCAACTTGAACCGAAGGATGAACAGCCTCCAGCATTTCAGGTTTAATCACACCCTGTAGCTTTTCATAAGGAATCGTAAGTCTTGGCAAACCCACCACATAAGGACCAATTTCATATTCACCGTATTGAAGAATTAAACCCTTCTTACCCAAATAATAATTATCAGTGAGTTTAAATTTCCAAGCCTCTTCATACTCTTCAACGTTATCTGCTAACTGCGAATCTATGACCCATTTTTTAAATTCATCATGGGCCAATTGATTTAATTTATTCTTTTGGTCTTTCACTAAAATTTGATCTAGTGACACTTGTTTCTGCTGTTTCAAATCAAAATTAAAGTAAGTTTGTGAAGAAGAACCATGTGCACCTCCTAAATAGTTACTCGTATTCAATACGACGGTTGCAAGTGGTCCTTGTGAATTTAAAATTTTAGGACTAATACTCAAACTAATTTGATGTCCAACCCCCAAGTGCTTTAACTCTTTATCTAAACCCACAAAGTTATCAATATAGGGCTGAATCTGCTCTGCAAGTAACTGCGCTGCAGTTTTATATTCAACAACTTCACTTGCGGCTTGAGTATCTTTGTCTTTAGGCAGCGTCTGCTCAGGTTCGAACAACTCTAGCGTTTCTTGTAAATTTTTGATAATCGCTTGATCAATTAAGCCATCTAACACAAATTGATTCGTTCTCAATCGATCAATTGAAATTTCTGGACAATTGTTACCATCACATTCTACCAACCGAACAGGCACTTTTTCAGTTTCACCCTGAAGCACGAGTATCTGAACTTCCGATGCTGCTTGAGTTTGAGTGTCAGGTGACTCTTTAGGCCCGTCCCCTTTTGGCTGACATGCGCTCAGCGTAATTGCGGCAGTAAGTACAGATACAGTCCAAACTATTTTATTTTTTAACATCTCACAACCTTGAGGAGAAACTGTCATTTATCATTGATTTAAGCCTAACCCGATGAAATTGATAGCTCAAGCTTCGTTTGTATGGGTTTAACTGCAATTGTATATGCTACATTACAATATTTGTAATATTTCAAAACATCTTTTGAAAGATCTGCGGTACAACCACCTGCTTGGTTTGAGCATGATTCAAATAGATATCCAATTGCTCACCACCTTTGACAATTTCGTTCGCACGAATATGAACACCAATCCCTTCACCATCAAAGAACCATTCCTGATTTTGCCAGCTGAGATTCACTGGAGCGATACTTCTCACTTCACCACTCTGGGCCTTTAACCATTTTTGATAGGACACTTGAAGTATTCTTTCAAAATCATTTATTTGGTTCTTTTGAATCACATCCTGCAACTGTAAAACTTTTTTCTGCTTTCGATCCAATACCATAAAGTAACCACGATCTTTAACGATCACTTCAGCTTGTTTTGTGTTAACAATGAATTGGATCAACACATATTGATTTCGTTGGGTGGCGACTTGCGTCAGTATATCCAACTCATAAGGCTGATTCAGTGAAAACTCCTTCATCCATGATTCAGAGCGACTTATATAGGTTTCGATGGATTGATCCAAACTCAATTGTTCTTTTTCATTGATTTGATCTTGAATCACAAAAGCCAAATGGTTGTTAAGTTGTTGATTGACCCACTGATCTGCGGTTTTTAAACTTAAAATTTCAATTTTTTCACAGACCGATTTTGTGCAATTTTCGCTCTTTATTTCAACTTGAAACGCGTCATCATTTAAGTCTGGTAACACATCAGCGTTTTTAACTTGGGCAGACTGCCCTGACTTTTGTGTCTTAGACTCTGGTTGTTTTTCACAAGATGCCATCCCAATGACTAAGGTAGCAAGAAGAATACGCAATCGTTTTTTTTGTAAGTTTAGAGTAATCACAAAAATCAACCAAAATTAAAGCATTGGTTATTCTGATACAAAAACAGCTTCACGAGGAAGCTGTTTTACATTTTCAAGCAAAATTAATGTTCACGTGTATTACGGAAAACAATATCAGGATAACGCTCTTGCATTAATTGTAAATTGACACGGCTAGGTGCTAAGTACGTTAAATGCCCACCACCATCAACTGAAAGTTGGTCATGTGCTTTTTTCTTAAATTCGTTAAATTTTTTCTCATCTGGACATGAAACCCAACGAACAGTGTTAATGCTCACAGGCTCGTAAATACAATCTACTTTGTATTCTTCTTTTAAACGATAAGCAACAACTTCAAATTGAAGAACACCCACAGCACCGACAATAAGATCATTACTGTTTTGTGGCATAAATACCTGAGTTGCACCTTCCTCTGAAAGCTCTTTTAAACCTTTTTGGAGTTGCTTCGATTTCAAAGGATCTTTTAAACGAACACGGCGGAACATTTCAGGAGCGAAGTGAGGAATACCTGTGAATTGCAAATTTTCACCCGAAGTGAAAGTATCGCCAATTTGAATCGTACCATGGTTATGTAAACCAATAATGTCACCTGGCCATGCCTCTTCTAAATGCTGACGATCACCCGCCAAGAACGTTAATGCATCTGAAATACGCACATCTTTCCCAATACGCACATGCTTCATTTTCAAGCCTTTTTCATATTTGCCTGAGCAGATACGCATGAAAGCAATACGATCGCGGTGTTTAGGGTCCATATTGGCTTGAATTTTAAAGACAAAACCAGAGAAACCCTCTTCAGTCGCTTCAACTTTACGGTCTTGGGTAGGATGTGCTTTTGGTGGTGGTGCATATTCACTAAATGCATTTAAGACATGGTCTACACCAAAGTTACCCAACGCTGTACCAAACAATACTGGAGTTTGACGCCCTGCTAAGAATTCTTCACGATCAAGCGGTTCATTTGCCATTTGAACTAATTCTAGTGACTCTTCAAATGCAGCCCAAGCTAATTCACCGACTTTTTCACGAAGGTCAGCATGGTCATAACCGTCACGAATTTCGATATCGGTAATGGTTGAACCAAAACCTGCTTTATAGACATAGAATTTTTCTTCGATCAGATTAAAAACACCCGCGAAGTCACGGCCTGTACCTAAAGGCCAAGTTAAAGGTACGCATTTAATCTTAAGTACGTTTTCAATTTCATCGAGTAGTTCAAGTGGCTCGCGAATTTCACGGTCCATTTTGTTAACGAAAGAAATAATCGGTGTGTCACGCATACGACACACGTCCATCAATTTAATCGTACGATCTTCGACACCTTTCGCACCATCAATCACCATCAACGCTGAGTCTACGGCTGTAAGGGTACGATATGTATCTTCAGAGAAATCTTCATGCCCCGGTGTATCGAGCAGGTTGATCATTTTGTCTTTATAAGGGAACTGCATCACAGAGGTCGTGATCGAGATACCACGCTCTTTTTCCATTTCCATCCAATCTGATGTCGCAGCACGGTCAGATTTACGGCTTTTTACCATACCTGCAACTTGGATCGCTTGCCCCCACAACAATAACTTTTCCGTCATTGTGGTTTTACCCGCATCGGGGTGGGAAATAATGGCAAATGTACGTCGCTGAGCAACTTGCTCCGCTAACTCTTGCTTAAAGCTCATGAATAACACCTACTGCAGACATGCAGTTTAGAAGATCAAAAAAGATCAAAATAAAAATTGGCGATATTGTAGCAGATCAATACCGAATGTGAATGTGATGAATCAGAAACTGACCAGAAGTTAATAGTTCTTAAATGTGCTTTCTAAACGATCCACAGGTAATGGCATACCCAATAAATAGCCTTGTAATTGCTGACAACCTAAACGTTTTAAGATATCGGCTTGTTTTTGAGTTTCAACGCCTTCAGCTGTCACCACCAAACCTAAACGTTTAGCCAATACAATAATACTTTCTAAGATAATTTCATCTTTAGTATTGGGTGAAAGATTTCGAATAAATTCACGGTCAATTTTAAGCTCATCTACCGGGAGATTCTTTAAATATAAGAAGCTAGAATGACCAGTTCCAAAATCATCAATCGCAAGCCCAATCCCCAGGTTTCGCAGGCTCTCAAAAGTACGAATACTGACATCGATATGATGCATTGCTGTCGATTCAGTAATCTCAATAATTAAATGGGCTGGATCGATCTGGTATTGCGTGATTAAACATCTTAATGTATCTACCAGCGCTTTATGTTCAAATTGTACAGCTGATAAATTTACAGCGATCGGACAGAAAGGCAATTTCTTTTTTTGCCAAGCTTGAATCTGTATACACGCTTGTTCAAGGGCCCAGTAGCCCATTTTAATAATAAGACCTGTTTGCTCCGCACCCTCAATAAACATATTTGGTGCTAGAAGTCCTAGACTTGGATGCTTCCAACGAATTAAAGCTTCAACGCCACAAATTTTAAAATCTGCTGTGAATTTCGGCTGATAAAATAAAATGAATTGTTGTTCTTCAACAGCACGATACAAATCATTAATAAGTTTTGATTGGCTACGTGCGATTTCTTGTTGATCTAATGAATAGTTAAACACACTGTAAGTATTGCGACCTTGCTCTTTGGACATCAGCATTGCAGCATCAGCATTCACCAACAAATCATGTAAATCAGCACCATGATCTGGATAATAGACCACACCTAAACTTGCTGAGATATTGATTTCCTTCCCAGAAATCACAAAGCCTTCTTGGATTTTACTCAATACTAGATTGGCAACTTGATCAATTTGGTCTGTAGAAAAGTCTTCAACAACCAATAAAAACTCATCACCACCAATACGAATTAATTTTTGGTTTTTTTCGAGTAATGCATGAAGTCGATGTGCTAAATTCACTAAAAGCTGATCACCAATATGATGTCCAAAAGCATCATTTACTGCCTTGAAACGATCCAAATCAATATAAATGAATGCAACTTTATGATCTTTAGATTGGTGAAGTGAAAATAATGAAGTGGTGTAATCAAGCAAAAAAAGTCGATTTGGAAGTTTGGTCAAATTATCTTGAAGGGCAAGGCTTTCCAATTCCTTATTCATTTTGATTAGTTGTTGATTTCTCTCTTCAAGTCGTAATTCTAAAATAGCGACAAAAAAACTGACCACCAAGACTAAGCATGTGACAAATATAATGACAAAAAGTAATAAACCTTGACCTTCATGGAGTTGATTCAATGCTGCATATTTGGCATCCACGGGTTGGAAAGTCGCAGCCGCCATACCAATATAATGCATTCCCACAATACTAAAAGCGATCATGAATGCCACGGCAAGCTTGAATGCCAATTTATTGTGATAGGTACGCTTATATTTAAACATCAGCCAGAATGACAATCCTGAACCACATACAGCAATCAGTACAGAAAAAATCACCAAAATGGTGTCATAACGAATAATGTAGTTGGGAACGATCAATCCCGCCATTCCAGTATAGTGCATACCTGAAATACCGAAACCCATCAGAAGTGCACCCAAAACCAATCTAGCTAAAGGAAGTGTAGATCTAGTCGTGAGCCATATGGCAAAAATTGAAGCGAGAGCTGCGATCACATAAGAAAATAGCGTCAAACCTACATCGAAACTATGATCTTCGGGCAAATGACAAGCCAGCATTCCAACAAAATGCATGACCCAAATCGCAAGACCAAATATCATGCCACTTACACCGAGCAGCACTTTTTGACCAACTGGGTTTTTGTGGGTACTAATGAGTTGTTCAAATGAAATAGCAATAAAGCAGACGATCACTGCCGCCACAGCAGAACCCGCCACCATTGCATAATCGTAACTCATATGAATCATATAGAGACTTATCCGTACCTGAACCTGTTTTTATTTTATTTAAACCCCAAAAGTACAGCAAATAAATGTAAGAAGGTTCAACTTTTTAATGAGCATTTGTCGCCTACAACAATATCACCATCTCATTGAACGTCAAGTTGTTTTTCGGCGAGATCCATAAAAAATGGCGTATCGAAATACGCCATTTTTAAGTAAAACTTAACAATAAATATTTTTATTTTTGCAAGACAATGTAATCGAGCAAGATATGAGCTGATTCAGTGACAAATGCCTCTTCTTCAGGTAAAGGTGGGCGTTGATTAGTTTTCATCTTAGCACGCGATTCAGCCAAAGCTTCCATCGACGCCTGATAACTTTCCCAATTTGGATAAGCAGTTTTACCCATTGCTATACGGCGTTTGTTTTCTTCTGCCAACGTTTCTTTTTCCAAAGCGATGAGTTCAGCTTTACGTTGATCGATATCCAACACGATTTGTTTTTTCTCTTTAGCTTTCTGCGAAATCGCTTTACGCGCTTCTAGATACTTAAATTGAATATCATTCGCAACACGCTGTTTTGAATGAGCAGCTAATTTTGGTACAAATGCTTGCACTTCTCCCTCACGTTTGAAAGGAGCTGTAGGGATGGTATCCCACTCTAAAGCATTCTTAGCTTTACGCTCCCCAAACTCTTCATCGTAGATATCAACCAATTGAATATCAGGCACAACCCCTTTATTTTGTGTGCTTCCACCAGTAACACGGTAAAACTTTCGTTGCGTCAATGTCGCTTGACCATACGCTAAGCTGTCCAATTGAACTTGAGCTGTACCCTTACCTGTCGTAGTACTTCCAATCACAATTCCACGACCATAATCCTGCACAGCAGCTGAATAGATTTCACTTGCTGATGCAGAAGCCAGATTCACCATGACAGCCAATGGACCTGCGTAGGTTTGAGCGCCTCCATCACGATCTTCGAAGACACTGACGTTACCATTCCCATCCCGAATTTGAACCACTGGACCAGATTTAATCACTTGCCCAATCATTTTTGCCACTTCTTCGAGTGAACCGCCAGGGTTATTACGAAGATCGACGATAATGCCATCGACATTTTGCGCAGCTAAACTTTTCAATGCATTATTGGTATCTTCAGATACTGAACGATAGCTTTCACCAGCACGACGGGCACGGTAGTTGTAATAGAACGATGGAATTTCGACTACCCCAACTTTATGTTTCTTGCCATCTCGTACAATTTCTACTGTTCTTGAACGTACACCTGCATCCTCTTCTTGAATCACATCACGTACGATAGTTACGGTACGTGCCTGACTCATAGATGCTCCAGGTCCGAGCAATTTAATGGTGACTTTAGTCCCACGCTTACCTCGGATCAATCCAACGATTTCAGAACTGGTCCATCCAATGACGTCGACCATTTTGTCACCGTCTTGCGCGACACCAATAATACGATCACCAGACTTAACCTGTCCTGTCTTAAACGCAGGACCACCATCTACGATCGTCTCGATACGCGTATAGTCTTCATTCCCGCGTTCTGGGCGGATCGACACACCAATCCCCTCAAGCTGCAATGTGGTCTGACGATTTAACTCAATCGCATCGATTGGTGGGAAATAATTACTGTGCGGGTCATAAGTCGCTAACATAGCATTGAGCGTTTTTTCTAAAACGTCATCGCTTTTTGTACGCTTCATACGTTCTAATTGACGCATATAGCGCTTGGTCAAAGTCTGAACTGGCGTTAAATCTTCAGCTGAAGTGAGATCTTGCCCTGCTGCTAAAGAAGGATCATCTTTCAGCGCTTTTTGCTTAGCCAAATCTTCTTCTTTAGCAATCGTTAAATTGATTAACTGAGACACCAGCATTTTGCGCCATTGATTTTCTTGCTCAGCTTTATTTTTGAAAAATGGAGCCTTTTCACGATCAGACTCGATAAACACATTAGGTTGATTTAGGTTTTGCGGTTTTTTTAACTCCGCCAACATAAACTCATAGAATGACTTTAAACGATCACGATATTGAGCGTGAATGGCATAAGGTCCTTCAAGGTTACCCGCTTTGAGCGCCGCTCCAAAAGTTGGTCCGTATTTTTTCTTATAGTTTGCCACTTCATCTGCCAAGAAAAGGCTATGGTCAGGATCAAGACTATCAATATACATATCAAAAATACGTTGTGAGGTCGTAGCATCTAAACGCATATTTAAATAGTGCTGACGATCCACCAAAGTTGCTAATTGTCTTGAAACTAAAGCTTGTTCTTGTGTGGGCTTTATATTCTGAACCTGTTGAACCGCTGGTTCATTCGCTGCGATCGCAACATTAATTGTATGACCAAAAAATAAACCACCAGTGGCAATGGCTACCGCGCAAGCGATTGTTTGAAGTTTCATAACGAATTTGTCTTTCCTTGGATAAACCAAATTTACACTATTGTTTTCAGATAGAAATATTAATATTCAAAACCTTAAACAACTTTTTTATTTCTGCCGTATAGTTTTATCATAATCTGTACGGAGAAAATGTAGCAAATCATTGCAAAATTCGGGTATTGTTTTCTCTTTTAAAATTAGAATCACGGATTCCACTATGATTGGCGCATTGATGCTTGATATTGAGGGCACAACACTTAATCAAGAAGATATTCAACTCCTTCAATCTCCACAAGTCGGTGGAGTCATTTTGTTTGGAAGAAATATTGAATCACCTCAACAAGTTCGCGCCTTAACGGATCATATGCGCCAAGTTCGCCCCGATATTTTAATTGCAGTCGATCAAGAAGGTGGACGCGTACAACGTTTAAAACAAGGCTTCACTCTCCTTCCTGCTATGGGACGTTTCGGTGAGCTCTATCTAAGACAGCCAGAACGCGCAATTGAATTGGCTGAGCAATGCGGTTGGCTCATGGCTACCGAAGTTCTTGCAGTCGGGATCGATTTCAGCTTTGCACCTGTATTAGACCTTAACGACATCAGCGATGTTATTGGTGACCGTGCTTTTGCTAAAAATATCTCAGATATCATCCCTTTAGCCCAAGCCTTTATGCAAGGTATGAAACGCGCTGGTATGGCAACCACGGGGAAACACTTCCCTGGCCATGGCTCGGTTAAAGCAGATTCACATATTGCTGCAGCTGTGGATACACGAAGTTATGCTGAAATTGAAGCTCAAGATATGCAAAGCTTTATTCAACTCCAACCTCAACTTGACGCACTCATGCCAGCACATGTGATTTATGAAAAAGTAGATCCAAATCCTGCTGGTTTTTCTCAGTATTGGGTTCAAAAAGTACTTCGTGAAACACTTGAGTTCGATGGTGTCTTGTTTTCTGATGACTTAAGTATGCAAGCAGCTTGTGTTGCAGGTGGTGCAGATGCTCGCATCAAAGCCGCGCTTGAAGCTGGCTGTGATATGGGCTTAGTCTGCAATAATCGGGAATCTGCATGTGTCGCGCTCAGTGCCATAGAGAATTATCCATTGCCGAACCAAGAACGCTTAGAGCGTATGCGCGGTAAGATTCAAGAGATTCGCATTGGTGAACAACTTGACTTAGGCAACGAATGGAAATCTGTCAAAAAGGTCATTGAAGATTTTAGACAATCATTTTAATAATAAAGGGAGCATCTAAATGCTCCCTTTATCTTGACCAATCCAATAATAATCATAGCTAAGGATGTGTATGTCTCAATCAAAACAATCAAAGCACCGTCATATTTCGTTTACTGCTCACTACACTGGCTATATTTGGTACCAAATGGGTATCTCTCACGAAGCATTTGCGACTTCGAAAGGTAAAGCGTTGGCGCAATTCGCTCACCCTTTTGAAAGTATGGCTGAGAAGTTTATCGGTGGAAGTATGCGTTCAACTCTGAAGACACGACATACATTATTAGACGACCATTTAAAATTATTAATCAAACAATATCCAAACCTGCAAATTTTAGAAATTGCAGCGGGACTTTCACCTCGTGGTTGGTGGTTTAGATCTCATTATCCCGAAATAGATTATCGCGAATTAGATTTACCAGACATGGCTACCACAAAACAATCCGCTTTGAATAAAATCGATCCCGAAAGCCCTAAAGTTTTATCAGCAGACTTATTCACGGATGATTTCAAAACAGCTTTTGACGAATTCGACCCAACACGACCGCTAGTGATTATCAGTGAAGGATTAATCAATTATTTTAATCAAGATTTACTCAAACAATTGCTGAATTCAATTGTACGTTTTGGTCAACCATTCCAAACGCTTCATTATTTAACTGACCTTTATCCCGAACCTGTCCAACATAAACTGGCTAACTTAATTTGGTCGAGCAGCAAATTACTCAAATACGCTTCAAGAAGTGCATTTACCTTCCACTTTAAAGACCCTTTAGAGGTACAGCACTTTTTTAAACTGTCAGGTTTTACTGAAGTTGAAGTCATTCAACCTCAACTGTATTTTGAAAAAAATAATCAAAATATGGATACAGATCAGCATCTTGGTGATCTAGTATGGATGATTCATGCAATAAAATAATGATTCGTTTATCTAAATATTAAGAAGAGTCTATTTTCTGATTCAATTGAATTCAATGACAGCCTAATCCACGCTGTCATTGTGTTTATGGGTATCTATAAATTGAAGTAAGCGATCAGCTACTTCAAAATAACCATGCTTGAATAATGCTCTTACTTCATTTCCAATAAAATCGAACAATAAACATTCGACAGCAAAATGTCCTTGCTCATCCTCAAATTCAATTGCAAAACTTCGAGCATTTGCCTGTAAGACTTCAACTTGAGATGGGTCATCCAAAAAGAATGATACACCAAAGTAATTCAGGTCTTTAATTTCAACTTCAAAACGTTGTGCATTTGTTTGATGAATTAAAACAGAATGCGCATTTTTAAGGGCAAATCGAACTTCCCCCCTTCGATCCAAAGATTGCATTTGGTCTTTATCTAAATAAATGATCCCATCTAGATTGTGAATCGATTCGCCTTTTAAGAAACTGGTAAAAAGATTCATGGTTTCTTTTCGGCGTTGCAGTTGAGGCACATGATCCGCATTTGCAATCATTGCAAACTCAACATCAGGACATTGCAAGGCAAAATTCGCATTCTCAAATGGCAAAGTAAAACTATCGAATTGACCACATGCGACCAATGTTTTACACATCGGTATTGGAACATGGGAAAGACGCAATAAACGATTACAGTTGATTTCATATCGCTCACGCTCAGCGATATCAAACTCAGACATCTGCTTATAAAAAAGTCGTTTAGCTGTTGGAGACATACGCGTTTGATCTAATTTTGCATGATTCACCAAGTACAAAATGACAGCCTGACCAAACTCATCCATACGTTGCTCTTGCATCAATATTAATGACTCTTCAAGCAACATACGCCAGCTTTTCCGCGTCTTCTGCATGACGCCCATCAGAATCAATTGATCTACCAGTTCTGGGCGATAATGAGCAAAACAGGAAGCAACCACAGAGCCTAATGACATCCCCATGACAGAGACTTTCTTAATCTCCACCAAATCCAACCATTGACCTAACATTTTTGAAAGCTCTGGTAGCTCTAGAGTACCAGCAGAAATTCCAGTATCACGATTGTGGATTTGTTGATTTGAACCTAAAGATGGTAAGTCGATTAAAATAACAGGTCCTTTCTCGAAGAGCTGTTCAACGCAATATTTATATGAATTAAAATTTTGAAATGCGCCTCCGACAATCAGCGTTGGCGTCTGGTACAGTGTTTCTGGCGATGCGATCGCCATATATTCAATTTTCCAGCCATCAATCCATGTGGTTCGTGGCGGCTCTTTAAAACTATTTTTATGGTACAGATCAAAAAAATGAGTGCTGTCTTCAGCTGAATAATCTTCAAGCTCCATTTTTATCATGGAATTCATTCCCTTATCTCCATTTGGCTTTATTGTTTTGTTTTCACAGCCGTTAATTTGATCATACTCTCAATTCGTTATGATTATGCAACATAATTAACATTCATTTCATTTTATACAGATGCATGAAATCTGCGCAATGCAAGAATTCACCTTTTATCTTTTTTAACTGCCGTTAGGTTCTAAAAATAGTTACAAGTTTTATCAACTTAGCTTTTTTCGCTGATAAACATAGATTGTTGTCATCTGCGCTGCTACTATTTGAATGAGATTTTAAAATGATCAGTTAAACTGCTATGCAAGACTCCATCGAACAGTACATGCAAGTCGTCGGTCAGAATGCGCGTGAAGCTTCACGCTTTTTGGCTGGCTCTTCGACTTTTGAACGAAATAATGCTTTGACGGCAATCCATATCGCTTTGGAAGACCATCAAGCTCAAATTCTAGCTGCGAATAAACTAGACATGACTCGTGGTCATGAAAACAATTTAGACAGCGCATTACTCGATCGTTTGGAACTTACACCCACACGCTTCAGTGGAATGTTACAAGGTCTTAAAGATGTCATCAGTTTAATTGATCCCATTGGTGAAATTACTGACCTAGCTTATCGCCCGTCTGGTATTCAGCTTGGAAAAATGCGAGTGCCTTTAGGTGTCGTAGGTATGATTTATGAATCACGTCCTAACGTCACTCTAGAAGCAGCCTCTTTAGCGATTAAGTCTGGCAATGCCATCATTCTTCGCGGTGGTTCAGAAGCATTAGAGTCAAACAAAGCCATTGCTACCGCAATTCAAAAAGGTTTAGAGCAAGCTGGTGTACCAGTTAACGCAGTCCAAGTTGTCAATACAGCAGATCGTGCTGCAGTTGGGCAATTGATTACCCTCTCTGAGTATGTTGACGTTATTGTTCCACGTGGTGGCAAAGGCTTAATTGAACGTATTACACGTGAAGCGACTATTCCTGTAATCAAACACCTTGATGGTAACTGTCACGTCTTCGTTGAGGCCCAAGCAGATCTACAAAAAGCATTGCCAATTGCGTTAAATGCAAAAACTCATCGCTATGGCGTATGTAATGCCATGGAAACGCTGCTGGTTGATGAAAAAGTTGCTGATGACTTTCTGCCTCGCATTGCTGAACTTTATGCTGAAAAACAAGTTGAGTTGCGTGGTTGCTTGAAAGTCAAAGCAATTTTAGGTGAACAGATTAAAACTGCGACCGAAGAAGACTGGTATGAGGAATATCTAGGACCTATTTTAGCGGTTAAAGTAGTCAGTGGCGTTGAAGAAGCAATTTTGCATATCAATAAATACGGATCGCATCACACTGATTCGATTATTACTGAAAACTTTAGCACGGCCCGAAAATTCCTTACTCGCGTCGATTCAAGTTCGGTCATGGTTAATGCCTCTACTCGTTTTGCTGATGGTTTTGAATATGGTTTAGGTGCTGAAATCGGCATTTCAACAGATAAAATTCATGCCAGAGGTCCAGTCGGATTAGAAGGACTCACCTCACAAAAATGGATTGTTTTAGGCGATGGCCAAATCCGTCAATAAATCTAACTTAAAAAAACAAAGCCCTTTGAGTAAAGGGCTTTGTTTTTGAGTGATTCAACTCTTCATAACGAAATAAAAAACGTATAAATTAAATCAATTACAAACCAGAAGTGGTATATAAAAAATACAATACATGCTATGTTTTACGCATACAATTTAATTAAAACATAACCATCATTTATTTAATAAATGAATAAAGAAAGACTATAAATTTTAATTATTATCGCCTTAGTGGTCGATAGTGCTTAAGTCTAATCACCTAAAGTCTATCTAGGACAATAAAAAAACGCATGATACAAATGCTTCACGATCAAGAAATAACATTTTTTGTTCATTTGGAAGAAAACAAACGAAATATTAAAATTGCCAGTAAAGGAACACACCATGCCCCATTCAGTTCTTATCATCAATTGCGGTTCTTCTTCGATCAAGTTTGCATTATTACTTAAAGATCAAGATTTCCGAATTCATGGTCTTGCTGAAAACTTAGGTACGCCAGAAGCGCGCATCAAAGGCGTGACTATAGGCAACGAACCAGTTGATATTCGTATTCCAAATGCAGACCACAAAGAAGCTCTTGAAGTTGGATTATCTCGCTTAGCGAATCACAAGCCTGATGCCATTGGTCATCGTATTGTACATGGTGGTTCTTTAACTCAAGCAGAGTTAATCACCGATGAAATTATTGAAAAAATCCGTGAAGCAACACCTTTAGCTCCATTACATAATCCTGCACATCTCGTTGGGATCGAAGCGACTAAACGTTTGTTCCCAGACTTACCGCAAGTTGCAGTGTTTGATACAGCGTTCCATCAAACAATGCCAGCGCATGCCTATCGTTATGCGGTACCAAAATTTTTATACACTGAACATAATGTTCGCCGCTATGGATTCCACGGCACAAGCCATGCCTATGTATCAGATCGTGGCTCTGAGCTTGCTGGTAGTTTCCGTGAAGGTGGTTGGCTCACCGCTCATTTAGGCAATGGTAGTTCTACTTGTGCAATTTGGAATGGTAAAAGTGTTGATACCTCTATGGGATTAACGCCACTCGAAGGTTTAGTGATGGGTACCCGTAGTGGTGATGTAGATCCAAGTTTACATAATTTTTTAGCCAAAAACCTAGGATGGGACATTTACAAAATTGACAGAATGCTCAATAGCCAATCTGGTTTATTAGGACTTTCAAACCTGTCAAACGATATGCGAACACTTATCGAAGCTTCAGAAGAAGGCAATGAAGATGCTGCTCTTGCTATTGAAGTATTCTGCTATCGTCTTGCTAAATCATTAGCAGCACTCAGCTGTGGTTTACCTCGTCTTGATGGCTTATTCTTCACAGGTGGTATTGGTGAAAACTCAGCATTTATTCGTGAAAAAACATTATCTTATTTGCCACATTTTGGTTTTAACTTTAGCAAAGAAAAAAATAACCAATTAGCTCGCGGTACTGAAGGTCGTATTGATAATGGTACTGGTCCGCAAATTTGGGTCATTCCTACAGATGAAGAAGGACGTATTGCACAAGAAACAGAACATGTGGTGAATCAAATCGGAGATGTGAATTCATCTGAAAAAAAGTCTGAACTTGAAACCGCGACTGCTTAAGTAGTCGCCCGCTCAGACATATTTACATATTTCTTTTTTATTTTTAGATATAGATTTTGATGATATGAAAACAATTGTACTTGTTCCAACTGGTGAAGGTGTAGGTCTGACATCAGCGTGTTTAGGCTTAATTTATGCACTTGAGTGTCAAGGTGTAAAAGCTGGTTTTGTGAAGCCATTTTCACAAGAAGTACATGCTGAAAATTTCGATCGCACCACAGCGTTATTCCGCCATGTTTCTCAGAACGAAACAGTTGAACCAATCTCATATCAAAATGTAGTTCAGCAATTAAATGCTGGTGAAAGTGATGAGTTATTAGAAGAAGCTGTTCGTCTACATCGTCAAATTGCTAAAAAACATGATCTTATTATTGTGGAAGGGTTAGTTCCAAACAGTCGTGATAGTTTTGCATCTGAACTGAATGCTCAACTTGCTCAAGCACTAGATGCGAAAGTCATCATTGTGAGCAATGCTGATATCAAACAACCAGCCTATACAGCAGAAAAAGTAGAAACCCAATTACGTAATTTTGGTGGAGCAAACAGCAACCGAACAGCTGGTGTGCTTTTCATGCGAACCAAAGGTCTGTCCGAGGAGTCTGCACAGATTCCAGTGACCATTGATCCAAATCTTCGTCTGACACAAGAGACTCAACAATTTGTTGGGGAAATTCAAAAAACACATCCACTGATTGGTTCCGAACAACTTCCTGTTATTGCATTAGTACCATTTAGTAATACTTTAAGTGTGCCGCGAATGTCTGATATCGCGCAACATATTCAAGCAGAATGGATTAACTTAGGTGAGGCTGCACAACGACGTGTTCTGCATAGTAGCTTGATCGCTTCAAATATCGAGCGCGAACTGCACAAATTCACGGCAGGTGAACTGATTATTAGCGCATCAGATCGTATTGATGTCTTACTTGCAAGTAGTTTAGCAAGCAGCAATGGTATTCCTCTTGCAGGTTTAGTACTGACTGAACATTATGCGCCTAATCAACAAGTACTGGCTTTCTGCCAAGCTGCGATAAAACAGGGCTTACCTATTTTACACACACCACTGAGTACCTTTGAAACGGCAACCCAACTGGCTAATTTAAGCAATGAAATTCCTGTAGATGATACTGCTCGCGCTGAACAAGTCACTCGATTTGTATCTAGCCATATTGATGCGGATTGGGTAACGCAGTTGCTGAATGGCTCATACCAACCACGTCTTTCTCCATCTGCATTCCGTCATGAGTTGGTACAAAAATCAATTGCAGCGAAGAAAAGAATTGTTCTTCCTGAAGGTGATGAACCTCGTACGATTCAAGCAGCCGCGATCTGCCAATCACGTGGTATTGCTCACTGTATCTTACTGGCAAAACCAGAAGCAGTTTTAGATGTAGCCAAAGCTCGAGGGATTGAATTACCTGATGATTTAGAAATCATTGATCCAGACCTCATCCGCGACAACTATATTGCGCCAATGGTAGAGTTGCGTAAAGGCAAGTTAAATGCACTGCAAGCGAAAGAACAGTTACAAGATACAGTGGTTCTTGGAACGATGATGTTAGCACTAGATCAAGTGGATGGATTAGTTTCAGGTGCAGTTCATACCACAGCCAATACAGTTCGCCCTGCATTTCAGTTGATTAAAACGGCACCTGATTACTCTTTAGTTTCGTCTGTTTTCTTTATGTTATTACCAGATGAAGTGTATGTTTATGGTGACTGTGCAATCAATCCAGATCCTAATGCAGAGCAACTTGCTGAAATCGCGATTCAATCTGCCGATTCAGCCAAAGCGTTTGGTATTGATCCACGTATTGCCATGATTTCATATTCAACCGGTACATCTGGCACAGGTGCTGATGTTGAAAAAGTTGCTGAAGCAACACGCATCGCAAAAGAACGTCGTCCAGATTTATTGATCGATGGCCCCCTTCAATATGATGCTGCATCTGTCGAAAGTGTGGGACGTTCTAAGGCTCCTGACTCTCAAGTGGCTGGACGTGCCAATGTCTTTATTTTCCCAGATCTTAATACAGGTAATACCACTTATAAAGCTGTTCAGCGCTCTGCCAATGTGGTGAGTGTTGGACCAATGTTGCAAGGTTTGAATAAGCCAGTCAATGACTTATCTCGAGGAGCTTTGGTCGATGACATTGTATTCACCATTGCATTGACTGCCATTCAAGCAGATCAACAATTGGCATCTTAAGCTTCTAACAATTGATGTCTCCGCGTTACCTACCCTTTCGAAAGATGGGGTGGTTTTTTATTTTGAGACATCAATAAAATCAAATAGATTTGTTTTTTCTGTATATTAAAATGATAGTCATATGCCCTTAACATTGAAAAGTCATTCAGAAATATTTAAACAAATCTTTGAAATCGCAAATCAATTTAACAAAGATCAGGAAAACTATTTACTTGCTTATTCTTATTTTTTGAACTTTTTCAAAAGTAGCGAAACCCTAACTTTAGATGACATTGTGATCGGGATCAGCTTCACCTATTCATGGATGCCTACGATTTAAAAAAAAATTGATTTAACTTCAGCAGATGATCTAATCCTTATTTTGAATAAATTCAAACAGGGTCATCGCATCACAGTTGAAGAGCTTAAAATTCTCAAAAGTGCGTTCAATAATTCACTGGTGAGCGTATCTAAACTATTGCACTTTATTCACCCCGAACAATATGCAATTTGGGATAGTCGAGTATTCAGATTTTTAAGCGAGAGTAAGCCCCATCATCAAATTTTTAAACAACCAGAAACGTATTTAGCATATTTGACACTTCTTGATCAGTTGAAAAATGAGATGATGTTTGAAAAATTTTACTACTTAATGCAAAACAAAGTCGGGTATCAGATTTCTGAATATCGTGCTTTAGAACTTGCCTTCTTTAAAGGTGGATAAATGAAGAGGTAAATTAACTTGATAGGTCGATGATTTTTAGACACCTCTACACAAAAAAGCGAATATAAAGCTTACAACTCGATCTTATTGTAGAGCATAGATAGCAGCTACAGTAATACCCCCAAAATATCAACAGTGGAAGCAAATAGCCCAATCTGGAAAGTTCACTCCAGATATGATGAATATATCAAGCAAAACCTTTAGAACAGCCCACCTTTCTCGTAAACTTTCGGTCAAATCCTCAGCAAAACAGCCACAATTGAATCATTTTGTCTTATAATTTAGCCCGCTAGCTATCAGCCCGCTCAAGAGATATTTGTATGACAACTATTATCAAGCAAGACGACTTGATCACATCCGTTAAAGATGCGCTTCAGTTCATTTCTTACTATCATCCACAAGACTTCATCCAAGCAATGAGTCGTGCGTATGACCGTGAAGAAAACAAAGCTGCCAAAGATGCGATCGCACAAATCTTAATCAATTCACGTATGTGTGCCGAAGGTCACCGTCCGATCTGTCAAGATACTGGTATCGTCAACGTATTCGTTGAAGTGGGCATGGACGTTAAATTTGATTTAACAATGAGCTTAGACGACGCGATTAACGAAGGTGTTCGCCAAGGTTACTTAGAAAACTCTAACGTACTTCGTGCATCTGTACTTGCTGATCCTGCTTTTGGCCGTAAGAATACGAAAGACAACACCCCTGCTGTGATCTACCATAAACTTGTTCCAGGTAACAAAGTAGATATCACTGTTGCAGCAAAAGGCGGTGGTTCAGAAAATAAATCTAAACTTGCAATGTTAAACCCATCTGATTCAATCGTGGACTGGGTACTGAAAACTGTACCAACCATGGGTGCAGGCTGGTGTCCTCCTGGTATGCTCGGTATTGGTATCGGTGGTACAGCTGAAAAAGCCATGATGCTTGCTAAAGAAGCATTGATGGAAGAGATCAACATGGACGAGCTTCTTCGTCGTGGTCCACAAAATAAACTTGAAGAACTTCGTATCGAAATCTTCGAGAAAGTAAACGCGCTGGGTATTGGTGCACAAGGTCTTGGCGGTTTAACGACTGTTCTAGACATCAAAATTAAAGACTACCCTTGTCACGCTGCGGGTAAACCAGTCGGTATGATCCCGAACTGTGCTGCGACTCGTCACGCACACTTCACACTAGACGGTACAGGTGTTGCGAATATTATTGCACCTAAACTTGAAGACTATCCTGAAGTCACTTGGGACTCATCTTCTTCTAAACGTGTTGACTTAGATAACATCACACAAGAAGAAATGAACTCTTGGAAACCAGGTGATACGCTTCTTCTTAACGGTACAATCTATACAGGTCGTGACGCTGCGCACAAACGTATGGTTGATATGTTAAACAACGGTGAAGAGCTTCCTGTAGACCTTAAAGGTAAGTTCATTTACTACGTTGGTCCTGTTGATCCAGTGGGTGACGAAGTTGTAGGTCCTGCAGGTCCAACAACTGCAACACGTATGGATAAGTTCACACGTCAAGTTTTAGAAGCAACTGGTCTTTTCGGTATGATCGGTAAAGCGGACCGCGGTCCTGCTGCGATTGAAGCAATCAAAGACAATAAAGCAACTTACCTCATGGCTGTAGGCGGTGCTGCATATCTCGTATCTAAAGCAATTCGTGAAGCGGAAGTTGTCGCTTTTGAAGATTTAGGTATGGAAGCAATCTATAAGTTCGTGGTTAAAGATATGCCTGTATCTGTTGCAGTAGACGTTAACGGCACATCAGTTCACGCAACTGCACCAAAAATTTGGCAGGCTAAAATTGGTAAAATTCCAGTTGTAGATGCAGCTGCACAATAAATAATATTCGACTTGTCTCAAGTTCAAAAAGCACTCTATCATTAGGGTGCTTTTTTATACCGAGAATACTCATGAAAATTTTAAGAACATTATTTTTGAGCGGATGCATGATCTGCTCACCTGCGGTTATGGCAGCTCAAGCGACTGATCAACAAATCGAAAAACTCATACAAGTATTGAATTTAGATCAGCTCTTACAAAGTACGCTTAAACAAATCCGACCTCAAATTGATCAACAGGCCTATAGCATTGTTCAAAATATTGTTAAGGCCGAAAAATTAACACCACAACAACAAGTTATTGCCAATGAACTGGCTGATAAAATTCACCAAGAAAATATTAAGCAAACTTCTTGGGAAAAACTTAAACCGATCTATCTCAAAATTTATAAAGATGTCTATGATGCCCAAGAAGTTCAAGCCCAGATCGACTTTTATTCCTCTCCAACAGGTCAATCCATTTTAAATAAAGGTCCACTTGTTGCTCAAGAATCCATGAAAATCCTGAATCAACAACTTGCAGGCTCTTTACAATCTACAGAAAAGAATTTTGCTGAAGTCCAAAAGAAATTAGAACAACTACAAAAACAAAGTATTCATACTGACTCGAAATAAGCTAAAAACCATTCTGCTGAATCAGAGTTACCATGTGCGTGGATCATATATCTTAAAAGGTTCTGTTAAGCGCACATCATCACTGGCTTTATATTCTTTATTTTTAATTTTTTCTTTTGATTTTTGCAATGTTCCGTTCGGTTGAATAACGGCAACATAGTTAAGCCCAGGCGTTTTCAACTGAGTCATGCCAATTTCTCTTAATGCCTGTTTTGTTGGCATTTGCATCAATGGTCCAACTCTGAGGAGATCTTCACTACCATTTGGTCCACCTCGAAACTGTTCTTCTTCATATTTTAAGAAATACTGCTGCCCCGCTTTAACACTAAAACTTGCAACCAAAGGTTTTTGAAAATGCATCACAGTTAAAGGTCGACTAATACTAAGTTGATAATCCCCTTCAGCCAGCTCTATCCAATAATAATGATTGCTGATTAAACTCGGAATGCGCTTACCATTTAGAAAAAAACTCGGTGCAATAATTTCCTGACGATTCCACTTACTATCAGGACGGTACAGATACAACACTGCGGCTTGCTGATGTTGAGGTTTTACACGGCTGAAAAACTGTCCTGGTTTTTGATTTACCCATGAGCCCAGATCAAATCCTGCAACTTTATATTGATCTAGCTTCTGAGATATAAAAGTTTTTTTCTCACTAAAATCTACCGGTTTTAACGTTGAAACCACATGAGTTTGATTATTTTCGTTAAGCCCTTTATGTGTCTGACATGCCACAAGAAACAGACTCAAAGCACACACTGCTACGGTTGATCGCATGATTATCCCTCATCACGAATACTTTTTATTCTATGTCATGTTTTTGTTATCGTTAGATTATCATCTCAATCCGAGATTAAAAACAAAAAACGCGCAAAAAGTGGGACTTTTTACGCGTTTCAGATGAATTACAATCAATTAAGCAGATTTAGTATCTAAAATCTTTAAATCGACCTTTTCTTCAACTTGTTGTTCTTGTTTAGGTTGGCGCTCAGCTCGATATTCTGGTTCAGCATTTTCATTGATCACAGCTTCATTGATCACAACAGTACCAATATCAGAGCGACTTGGTAAATCGTACATCGTATCGAGTAAGACGTTTTCAAGAATTGAACGTAAACCACGTGCACCTGTATTACGCTCAAGTGCTTTTTTCGCAACAGCTCGCAATGCTGAATCTTCAAATAATAGATCAACATCTTCCATTTCGAACAAGTATTGATACTGACGGGTTAATGCATTTTTTGGTTCAGTCAAAATTTGCATTAATGCTTCTTCGTCCAATTCTTCGAGCGTTGCAATCACTGGCAGACGACCAATGAATTCAGGGATTAAACCAAATTTCACAAGATCGGCAGCTTCTACCTGACTAAATAATTCAGATAACTTCTTAGAGTCATCTTTAGTCTTCACGTCAGCAGTGAAACCAATTCCACCTTTTTCTTGACGCTGTTGCACGACACGCTCCAAACCAGAGAATGCACCACCGCAGATGAACAGGATATTAGACGTATCAATTTGAATGAACTCTTGCTGTGGATGCTTACGACCACCTTGAGGTGGAATTGAAGCTACCGTGCCTTCGATCATTTTTAAAAGCGCTTGTTGAACACCTTCACCTGAAACATCACGTGTTATTGAAGGATTTTCAGACTTACGGGTAATCTTATCGATCTCGTCGATATAAATGATACCCTTCTGTGCTTTCTCAACATCGTAATCTGCTTTTTGTAGCAATTTTTGAACGATATTCTCAACATCTTCACCAACATAACCAGCTTCAGTTAATGTCGTTGCATCAGCCATCGCAAATGGCACATCTAATAAGCGCGCTAAAGTTTGCGCCAACAAAGTCTTACCCGAACCTGTTGGTCCTATGAGTAAGATATTGCTTTTAGCAAGTTCTACACGATCTTCTGACTTTGCAGTTGATTGAGTCACTTTAAGACGTTTATAGTGGTTATATACCGCAACAGAGAGCGTTTTTTTCGCAGTGTCTTGACCAATCACATATTGATCTAAAGCTGCACGAATTTCATGCGGCTTAGGTAATGGACGAGTTGCCCATTCACCAGTTTCGACTTGCTGGCTCGTCTGAACTAAATCTAAGCATACATCTACACATTCATTACAAATGTAAGCGTCCTCGCCTGCAATGAGTTTACCCACTTCAGACTGCGTTTTACCGCAAAATGAACAATGCTTTTGTCCTTGAGGATTTTCAGACATCTTCACTCCAAATAAATTTCTATGCTTTACAGCTTAAAGTTGCGGACGTTTCGTTAAAACTTCATCGACCAAACCATATTCTTTTGCAGCTTGAGCGGTCATAAAGTTATCACGGTCTGTATCACGTGCAACAGTTTCATAATCTTGGCCACTGTGTTCAGCCATTAGACGGTTCAAACGCTCTTTAATAAATAGAATTTCACGTGCATGAATTTCAATATCTGAAGCTTGACCACGGAAACCACCCAATGGTTGGTGAATCATAACACGAGCGTTTTCTAAGCAGTAACGTTTACCCTTAGCACCAGCATTCAATAAAAAAGCGCCCATTGAGGCTGCTTGGCCCATACAATATGTCACGACATCTGGTTTGATGAATTGCATCGTATCGTAAATTGCCATACCCGCAGTCACTGAACCACCAGGTGAGTTAATGTACAAATGAATATCTTTTTCTGGGTTCTCAGCTTCTAAGAACAACATTTGCGCAACGATTAAGTTCGCCATATTGTCTTCAACTTCACCCGTTAAGAAAATTACACGTTCGCGCAAAAGACGCGAGAAAATATCAAAAGAACGCTCACCACGAGATGATTGCTCTACGACAACTGGAACCAAAGCATTATCAATTGTTGGAACATACATACGTTATTTATTCCTGAATTTTTTGTCACTCAATACATTTTCACAATATGAGGGATAATTGTCGAAAATGCAAAATATTCACCATTAAATATCAGATATTTTTTAATTAGGCTTTGTGAATACAGGACAAGTTGATCCATATTTTTTACAAGAAAAAAGGCGCGTTAAGCGCCTCTTCCTTCGGATAACCGATTAGCCTTGTTGACGAGCTTGTTGTTCTTTCAACAATTCTTCATAGCTAACAGCTTTATCAGTTACTTTAGCAGACGCTAAGATGTGATCTACAACTTGGTCTTCTAAAACAACAGCTTCGATTTGTGCACGTTGTTGCTTATCATTTTTGAAGTATTCAATAACTTCTGTAGGATCTTCATAAGAAGTCGCCATATCTTCGATATAAGCTTCTACACGTGCTTGATCAACTTCGATTTTTGCTTCAGCAAGAATACTGCTCACCAAAACACCTAATTTTACTGATTTTTCAGCTTGCTCTTTGAATAATTCATCTGGAAGCATGCTTGAATCAAATGCTTTAGCGCCTTGAGCACCAAACTGTTGAGTAAACTGTTGGATCATTTGTTGACGTTGACGGTCAATTTCTTGAGACAACATAGATGCAGGTACTTCAATTTCATTTGCAGCTACAAGCGCATCAAAAGTTGCACCTTTCACTTGATTGCGAAGACCGTTTTTCACTTCACGTTCCATATTTTTGCGAACGTCAGCTTTTAACTTCTCAACACCTTCTTCTTCAGTTAAACCAAAGATTTTTAGGAATTCAGCATCTACCTCAGGAAGCTTTTGTTTTTCAACAAGCTTAACTGTGATTTTGAATTGAGCTGATTTACCTGCAAGGTTTTCTGCTTGGTAATCTTCAGGGAAAGTTACATCAATTACTTTCTCTTCGCCTTTCTTCATACCAACGATACCGTCTTCGAAGCCAGGGATCATACGACCAGAACCTAATACAAGTTTGAAGTCTTCAGCAGAACCACCTTCAAATTTTTCGCCGTCAATAGAACCTTCGAAATCAAAAGTAACTTGCATGTCTTTTTTAGCCATGCCTTTTGTTTCAGTCCAAGTCGCGCGTTGCTTTTGAAGATTTTCGATCATTTGATCTACATCTTTATCATTTACTTCAGTAGATTTACGTTCAACTTCTAAACCGTCAAACTTAACTGAAACTTCTGGGTAAACTTCAACAGTTGCTTCATAAACTAAAGCATCTTCTTTGTTTTCAACTTTTTCAATGTTAGGCATGCCTACAGCATTGATTTTCTCTTGTTGAATTGCTTCGAATACTGTGTCACGAATAACATCATTTACCACTTCTTGGTAAATGCTCGCGCCGTATTCACGACGAACAACATTTAAAGGCACTTTACCTGGACGGAAGCCGTTGATCTTAACTGTTTTAGCAGTACGTTTTAAACGAGCTTCGAATTGCTCATTAACACGGCTCGTCGGTACAGATACATTTAAACGACGGGCTACGCCCGAAACCGCTTCAGAAGTTACTTGCATGGCTTCCTCGATATAGAAATAGTAATTGCAATTTTTAAAGTGCCACATTATATGACAACAATCAAAGATATACAAAATACCTTTTTCAAACCATCTTTTTTATAAAGCTGAGAATATTTTTTTTGCTCACAAGGTTTGACCATATTCAATTCATTTTTCTTAATTATTGTTTGTTTTTTATTGCAAATGATAAAGTTTATCATTAATATTTGCATCAAATTTGATCATGCCCTCAAGCATCACTCATACCAGCGGAAGAACATAATATGAGTAAGTTTAAGCTTCAACCTCTTACAGTTGCATTATTCGCTTTATCTAGCGGTGTAACATTTGCAAATACGACAAATGAAAATAGTGCTCATCAACTTTCTACAATTGTAGTTTCTGCAGCTGGTTACGAACAGAAAATCAAAGATGCTCCTGCATCAATTACAGTTTTAACAAGCGAAGATTTCAAAACCAAACGTGTAACCTCTCTTGCTGATGCACTTAAAGGAGTTGAAGGTGTTGATATTAGTCCAGCAGCTGGTAAAACAGGTACACTTAATATCCGTATGCGTGGTATGCCAGCAGAATACACCTTAGTGTTAATTGATGGAAAACGGCAAAACTCTGTAGGTAGCATCACCCCTAATGGCTTCGGCGAATCAAATAATAATTTTATTCCACCAATTTCTGCAATTGAACGAATAGAAGTTATTCGTGGTCCAATGTCAACCCTTTATGGTTCAGATGCTATGGGTGGGGTAATTAATATTATCACCAAAAAAGTCTCAGATGTATGGACAGGATCATTAACACTTAATGGTACCATTCTCCCGAATAGTTCTGACTTTGGGAATCAATATTCAGCTGAAGTGTTTGCTTCTGGCCCTATAATTAAAGATTTAGTTGGCGTGCAATTACGTGGCCGTAAAGCCGAGCGTCAACAATCTTATCTGAGTGATCCAAATGGTGCTTTAACACAAGGTAATAGCCCGACTAAGTCTGACATTGAAACTTTAGGTGCACGTATTACTTTAACACCACATGCTGACCATACAATTGCATTAGATGTTGAAAATACACAACAATGGTTCGATAACAGCCGCGGTCAATTAGGTACTTACCTTGATAACTCTGGTAAACCATTAGCCCCATCAGCAACACAGGGTTATGGCCCAAGCCAAGAATATGAACGTACTAAAGGATATATCTCACATGAATGGGATGCCGACTTTGGTAAGCTTGAGAGCAGCATTTCACATGTTGAAACTGAAACTATTGGTCGTCTAATCCCTGCAGGCATGTTAAGTGCTGCTGAAAAAAATAATTTCAATGATCGCAAACTAACAAGTGAAGACACCTATTTCGATACTAAATTTAGCACCCAAAAATTTGAAAATCATAGCTTAACCGTTGGTGCTCAGTGGTGGGAATCAAGCGTTAAGGATGGCATCCGCCGTGCCAACCCTGAACTGTCTTTTGACCAATATGGCTTATTTATTGAAGATACTTGGAGCATCTTACCAAACTTAAACTTAACTTTAGGGGGGCGTTTTGACGACCACAGCAGCTTTGGTGATTTCTTCACACCACGTGCATATGTCGTATGGAATGTGAATGAACAATGGACTGCAAAAGGTGGATATTCTGAAGGCTATAAAGTGCCACGTTTAGAGCAATTAACTCAAGGTCTATCAAACGTTGCGAGCCAAGGTCGTGCACCGGTATTAGGTAGCGCTAACTTAGAGCCTGAAACAAGTGAAAACTACGAACTTGGTGTTTATTTCGATAACCAAGCTGGCTTTAATGCCAACTTAACATTCTTCCAAAACAAGACTAAAGATAAAATCACAACAGTTGGTGCTGGTTACTCTTTAGTACATATTCAGGATAAAGATATTGCTGATTTAGTTGCGAAAGGTACTTATGTGCCTGGGGTGAGTTATAACGGTCGTCCAATTGAATTCGATTGTTCTGGTGCAGTAGATGCATGTAATGCCAAGTTTGCAGAATGGGGCATAGATTGGAATACCGCATCAAATCGTAACTTAACCCTTGCTCGCCCTTATAATGCGGATGAAGCAGAATCTCATGGTATTGAAGTAGGTGCAGGTTATCAGTTAAATGACCAGTGGAAGTTATCGGCGAACTATACATGGACTAAAGGTGAACTTACCGATGCTTTGGGTAATACAACCGATGACATAGATAATGCAGAACATGTGGCAAACCTTTTAGTTAACTATGTGCCTGCTGATAACATGAGCTTATGGTTGCGTGGTGAATATCGTAGTAGCCAATTACGTGAAGAAGGCAATGTTAAAAATGCGTTAGGTGATTTCAAAGGTTACACCCAATGGCACCTTGGTACAAACTATACTGTGAATGATAATATAGATGTCGGCGTTGCTATCTACAACATTTTTGATAAAGATTTTGTTGATCTTCAATATGTTACTTTAGATGATCAGTACTACAACCGTTATACCAACACTCAAGAAGGTCGTCGTGTACAATTAAGTACAACTTTTAAGTTCTAAGCAAAATTTTTTAAAGACCCTGCGCTAGCAGGGTTTTTTATTTTATTAAAATAAAAAACCCTATTAAAAATAGCCATACAAAAATGTAGAAACTTTAATTTTTCCAATATTATTTAAATTCATTTACTTATACATAAAATATTACATTATTACATTTAAGCTTCCGTTATTGAGTTTAACTTAAATCGCAAATATCAATTTTAAGACCCGTTAAAGCTAAAAAAGAATCATTATTATTCTCAACCTGAAAACAAATTCATATCAGGTTAAACATGGCCTTTATCACGACACGTAAAAAAATCGTTTCATCTGCAATAGCAACGTCATTGGCTGTTATTTCAGGTCAAACTTTTGCACAAGAAGATACAGTGCATTTAGAAACAATTAAATCCGAGGCTCAATCAGAGCAGTCATTTAAAGTCGACAAATCCTCAAACGCTAAATACGTTGCTCCCTTACTCGATACCCCAAAATCAATCTCTGTTATTTCTCAAAAACAGATACAAGATACTCAAGTGACTACGCTTTCTGATGCTCTAAGAACTGTTCCAGGAATTACGCTTGGTGCGGGCGAAGGTGGCAACCCAAATGGTGACCGTCCATTTATCCGTGGTTATAACTCTGAAAGTTCAATGTACGTTGACGGTGTGAGGAACTCTACTTCTCAAAACCGAGAAATGTTTGCCGTTGAACAGGTTGAAGTCACCAAAGGCTCCGCCTCTACTTTAGGTGGTGGAGGTTCCACGGGTGGTAGTATTAACCTAATTTCCAAATTAGCCAAATCTGGAGATGCTTTCCAAGGCTCTGTTGCTGGCGGTACTGATGCTTATGCACGTATCACATTAGATGCAAATAAAGATTTTGGGAATGGTATTGCGACTCGTGTCGTGGCAATGGGTCACCAGAATGAAAAAGCGGGACAACATAATGGCGCTGAATATGAACGTGCTGGTATTGCACCAAGTATTAGCTTTGGGTTAGACACGCCCACTCGAGCGACACTAGCCTACTACTACCTAAAGTCTGATGATAAGCCAGATTCAGGTATTCCATATAAATACGACACTGACAGAAAAGCGACCGTCGGCTCACCCGTTGATGTTCAACAGGGTACATACTACGGTTGGTTAAATCGTGATTTTCAAAAGCAAGAAAATCAAATTGGGACCCTTAAGCTAGAGCACGATTTTACCGAAAATCTAAGCTTGACGAATACTGCTGTCTATAGCAAATCAAAAAATAATTACTTATGGACTCAACCAGATGACAGTCAGGGCAACGTCGCAAATGGAAAAGTTTGGCGTCGTCTAAATACCAACCTAACAACCACTGACAGTTTTACAGATCAACTCGCATTAACAGGTAAATTCCAAACAGGCATCATAAAACATAATTTCAATTTGGGTGCTGAATACAGTAAACAAGATTCTGAACGCGGCACAAACATTGTAACCGACCCTAATACCACGTTAATAGGCGGTAGTGGTGCTAATAATGCATGCTCATTAAATATTTCAAATGGTTGGTGTACTGATCTTTATAACCCCAATTCGAATGATGCTTGGCTAGGTAAAGCTCAAGCGAATCCAAATGTCATGATGATCAAATCTGAAACACAATCAGTATATGCCCTAAATAATATTGAGCTTAATCCTCTGTGGCTCCTTGACCTTGGTATTCGCTGGGATGAATTCAAAACTGAAATGAAATACAATCAAGATACTGGTTCAGGCACTTCAGCAATTCAAGCAGGAACAAAATATAATTCAAAACACGATTTCTTCAATTATCAAGCTGGATTAACTTTTAAACCAAGAGAAAATGGATCAATTTATGCAAGCTATGCGACTTCAGCTAATCCCGTTGGAATCGATGCTGGTAATGGTTCAGAAGGGTTAAGTGTCCCAGGACGAAATACGACTGATGCACAAGCAAGAGCAATTAACAACCTCAAACCTGAAGAAGTCAAAACCTATGAAATCGGAACCAAATGGGACCTTTTGAATAACAGAATTAATCTTACAGCTGCTATTTTCCGTACAGAAAAAGAAAATACTCGCGCTTTAGATAGTGATGGATTTACAAGAAATATTGGTGAGACACGTGTTGATGGCCTTGAATTAGGCTTAAACGGCAATATCACAAATAAATGGGCTTTATCTGCAGGATACACATATTTAGATAGTGAAATTGTTGATGCAGGTTATGTCAAAAATAGCGATGGAAGTTATTCGGCTAGCCCAACTAATGGTAACCAAGTCCAAAATGTCGCAAAACACTCTGCCACTTTGTGGACAACTTACCAAGTTCTCCCTAAATTACAATTAGGTGCTGGTGTTTTAGCTATGGATCGAGTGTATGGAGATGCTGCAAATACCAAATTTGTACCAGGCTATGTGCGTTATGACGCCATGGCTCGCTATCAAGTAAATTCAGATATTGATCTTCAATTGAACGTCAATAATCTCTCAGATACACGTTATTTCACGAAAGCTTATGCTTCGCATTATGCAACTGAAGCTGAAGGTCGAAATGCTGTATTGTCTTTAAATTTCAAGTTTTAATTTCATTTCAGCATAGCTCTATACAAGCTATGCTTTTCATCACCTAAAGCAGTGAGTGATCGTAGTGATTCATCATATTCCAAATATTCTAAGCCCCGAACAAGTTCGATATTTTCGTGAAGAAATGTCTAAAGTAGATTGGGTCAATGGAAAGGTAACAGCTGGAACACTCTCTGCAACAGTGAAACATAATCATCAACTTTCCAATGATCATCCCCTAACCAAACATCTAGGTGATATTATTTTAGAATCCCTAGGTCAACATCCTTTATTCTTATCAGCAGCAATTCCACTAGATATCATTCCCCCTCTGTTTAATCGCTATGAACAGCATCAATCATTCGGTTTTCATGTCGACAATTCGATTCGTAGAGTTCAAGGCTCACAAGAACGCTTGAGAACAGATTTATCTTGTACCTTATTCTTGAGTGATCCGCACGAATATGACGGCGGTGAATTAGTCATTGAAGATACTTATGGATATCACGAAGTCAAACTCCCTGCAGGAGATTTGATACTTTATCCATCTACTAGCTTACATGAGGTCACTTCTATCCAATCGGGTTGTCGCTTGGCATCATTTTTTTGGGTACAAAGTATGATTCGAGATGATTCAAATCGACATATGTTATTTACTTTAGATCAATCTATTCAGCAACTTCGTATGGAATTAGGAGATCAACATGAGCAAGTCATCAAACTCACGAGCCTCTATCACAATTTAATTCGAAAATGGGCAGAACTATAATTTATTTTTCACACTTGTTTTTTATAATGAAAAATTTTATTAAAAAAAAATATATTGTGAAAAAAAATTTCACATTCATCATACTTTGATCTAAATCAGGGAATAATTCTCTTGAAGATCGCACTATAATAAAAGAAAGAATTTACAAGCACTGTGACGGTATAGCTAAGCTCTATATATTCAAAAGATTTTTAGAGAATTCAGCAAAATGATGCAGTAAGCCACTTGTAAATTGATAGAATAGACACAATCGATATAAATAGCGCAGTGCCTTTACACAAGACCCAAGCATGTTGTGCTATGAAAGGAGTTATCTCATGATGTTGGCTGATCCAAGCAAAAAATACCGTCGCATGTACCAACGTGTAGACTTACCTGACCGTCAATGGCCAAATAACGAAATTAATAAAGCGCCTATCTGGATGAGCACCGACCTTCGTGACGGTAACCAAGCTATTTTCGAACCAATGAACATTGAACAAAAATTCAAGATGTTCCAAATGTTGGTGAAAATTGGTTTCAAACATATTGAAATTGGCTTTCCATCTGCCTCACAGATTGATTTTGACTTTACCCGTAAATTAATCGAAGAAAATCATATTCCAGATGATGTCTATATCGAAGTATTAGTTCAAGCTCGTGATCACTTGATTCAACGTACATTTGAATCATTACAAGGTGCAAAACGTGCAATTGTGCATATCTATAATTCAAACTCACCAACATTCCGTCAAAAAGTATTGAATGTTGATGTAGCGGGTGCGAAAGCCTTAGCGGTGAATGCGGCTCAAAAAGTGAAAGAATATGCAGCACAATATCCTGAAACTGAATGGGTGTTCCAATACTCTCCTGAATGCTTTACCGCAACTGAATTAGAAGTTGCAAAAGATGTCTGTGATGCTGTCACTGAAATTTGGGACGCTCGTCCAGATAATAAGGTTATTTTGAATTTACCAGCGACTGTAGAAGTTTCTGGACCTCATATTTACGCTGACCAAGTTGAATGGATGCATCGCAACTTACAACGCCGCGATGGTGTTATTATTTCTGTACACTGTCACAATGACCGTGGATGCGGTATTGCAGCATCCGAGTTAGCGATCATGGCTGGTGCTGATCGTGTGGAAGGTTGTGTATTTGGTAATGGTGAACGTACAGGTAACGTTGACGTTGCAGCGATTGCATTAAATATGTATACCCAAGGTGTCGCTCCAAATCTAGATTTTTCAAATATTAATGAAATCATTTCTACTATTGAAGAATGTACAGGTATACCCGTTCATCCACGTCATCCATATGCGGGTGATTTAGTATTTACTGCATTTTCTGGCTCACACCAAGATGCGATTAAAAAAGGCTTTGAGTTCCAGAAAAACGAAGAAATTTGGGACATGCCTTACTTACCAATTGATCCTAAAGATTTGGGACGTGATTATGACGCAGTCATTCGTGTCAATTCACAATCAGGTAAAGGTGGTATCGCATACTTGTTAGAGTCGAACTACAACGTCGTATTACCACGTCGCTTACAAATTGAGTTCTCGCAAGTCGTGCAACAGGTAGCTGACGAAGAAGGCGTAGAAGTTTCTGCTGAGCAAATTTGGAGTTTATTCCAAAGTACATATGTGAATCAGAAAGATAAACATTATGTCGCGAAAAACTATCGATTATCTGATGAAAATGGCAATCAAGTCATTGAATTAGATATTGAAGTCGGTGGTCAAGTTCAACATCTACGTGGTGAAGGCAACGGACCAATCTCTGCAATTTTAGATGCTTTACAGTTGCCAATCGATGTTGTGAACTATGAAGAACGTAGCATTGGTTCTGGTGCAAATGCTAAAGCGTTGGCACTAATTGAACTTCAAGTCAAAGGTACAGGTAAATCAGCATTCGGTGCTGGTGTACATGACAACATCGTGACTTCATCTATTGAAGGAATTATTGCATGTACAAATCGTTTAATTGATCAAGGTGTTTTGAGCACAGATCAAGTGATCGCTGCGGCAGTATAAATATTAGCAATAATATTTAGCACGAAAATGGCTTTAGAAGGATACCCTCAAGTGGTATCCTTTTATTTATTCATACTTAAGATTTTAGGCGAATTTATCCTGTGTCTTTTCCAGCTGACTCAGTGGGCATTGTTGTTCCACAAAAGTTCCAATTTGAAGAACCACTCGCATTAGAATGTGGCCGCGTTTTACCACGTTTCGAATTGATGGTCGAAACTTATGGCACACTCAATGCAGATAAATCTAATGCAATTTTGATCTGCCATGCGCTTTCTGGTCATCATCATGCTGCTGGTTATCACCATGAAGATGATAAAAAAGCAGGTTGGTGGGATGCTTGTATTGGGCCAGGCAAAGCAATTGATACCAATACATTTTTTGTGGTGGCATTAAACAATATTGGTGGTTGTAACGGCTCAACAGGACCAACCTCCCCAAATCCTGAAAATGAAAATCGTCCTTATGGTCCAGATTTTCCATTAGTGACCGTGCGCGATTGGGTTAAAACTCAAGCAATGCTGTCTGATCGTCTTGGTATCACTGTTTGGCACTCTATTATTGGTGGCTCTTTGGGAGGCATGCAGGCACTTCAGTGGTCTGTAGATTATCCTGACCGATTAAATAATTGTGTCATTATTGCCAGTGCACCTAAACTTTCAGCGCAAAATATCGCGTTTAATGAGGTCGCGCGCCAATCCATTTTGTCTGATCCTGATTTTCATCATGGTCGCTATTTAGAAAAAGACAGCTATCCTAAACGTGGCCTTATTCTAGCGCGGATGGTAGGTCACATTACCTACCTTTCTGAAGAAGCCATGAAACAAAAATTTGGTCGTGATTTAAAATCTGGCAAATTCATGTATGGTTTCGATGTTGAATTCCAAGTTGAAAGTTATCTTCGCTATCAAGGTGAACAATTTAGTCGTAACTTTGATGCGAACACCTACTTGATCATGACTAAAGCTTTGGATTACTTCGATCCTTCTCGTGAGTATGAACAATCTTTAGTTAAAGCAATGTCGAATACAAAATGTAAATTCCTTGTGATTTCATTTACTACGGATTGGAGATTCTCTCCTTCCCGATCTGTTGAGATTGTGGATGCATTGATTACCAATCATAAGCCTGTGAGCTATGTTGATATTGATGCAGAACAAGGTCATGACTCGTTCTTGTTCCCTATCCCTTTATATGTCAAAACTTTAAGGGCTTTCTTAGGTGGTGTAGACCATCTTGCTTCAACCCCTAAGGAGACCGTGTAATGCGTATCGATCAGAAGCTTGCAGAAAAATGGATTAAACCTGATTCAAGCATTTTAGATCTTGGTTGTGGCGATGGTGAGTTACTGGCTCATATGAGCAAAAAGCACAACATTCGTGCATACGGATTAGAAATCGATCAAGAAAAGATTGCAATTGCAGTCAGTCGAGGGTTAAATATCATCCAACAAGACTTGAACCTCGGTTTGGGACGCTTTGCAGACCAGTCATTTGACTATGTTGTCATGGCACAAGCTTTGCAAGCTGTAGATGCACCTGATGTGCTTTTGCGCGATATGGTGCGTGTTGGGAAACAAGCAATTATTACTTTTCCTAACTTTGCACACTGGAAAACACGCTCTTTCCTTGCTTTAAAAGGGAAAATGCCTGTTTCGGATGCCTTACCCTATATGTGGTATAACACTCCAAATATCCATCTGTGCACGTTTAAGGATTTCGAAGCACTTTGTGCTGAGAATCAAATTAAAATTATTGACCGTTTAGCCGTGAATGGGAATCAACAAGGGAGTTTGCTCAGCAAGCATATCCCGAACTTGTTTGGCGAGGTCGCGATTTATCGAGTGAGCGCTCTATGAAAAAGTTATTCTTAGGTACTTCATTATTTCTAGGGTTGTTGAGTTTCCAAGTTCATGCAGATTATGTACCTCAACAACCATCAACTTCTGCACTAGCTGCACAGTATTCACGTATGCCTGTATCTGAGCTCCAAAAAGCTGCTCGAGCAGGTCAACCGGCTGCCCAGTTTTATCTGGCAACACATTATCAACATGGTAAAGATGTTGCTAAAGACCTAAAGCAAGCTTTCGTTTGGTATAAGGCAGCAGCCGATCAAGGTATTTCATCTGCTCAGCTGAATGTGGGTCGTATGTATGCTGACGGTATTGGTGTTGCTAAAAATGAAACCTTAGCTCGCCAATACTTCGAAAAAGCAGCAAGTCATGGTGACAATCGTGCAAGCTTCAATTTAGCCGTTATGGAAGAGCAAAAGAAAAACTATATGAGTGCTTACCAATGGTATGAGCTTTCTACACGTGATGGCATGTTAGATAATAAAGTGATCAATATGTCTGAGACAAAAAAGACGGCTTTGGCTGCCAACCTGACACCAGAACAAATTCGTACTGCACGTGATCGTGCTGATCAATGGATTCAAAGCCGTTAGTAACGCTTATAAGTTTGAAGAAAGCACCTATCGGTGCTTTTTTTATTCGATCATCTTCTTCATTCTTATGAATTTCAGATCTTCGAATATGTCCACTTCACTCTGTGAAGTAAAACCTAATTTTTTATAAAAATGAACAGCCCCTATATGCGCATTGACTGTTATCTGCTGGATATCCGTTTGATTTAATTGATCTAACACATAATTAAATAAAAGAGTTCCAACGCCTTGAAATTGCAGATTTGGATGAACAAAAAAATGAAAAATATGAGTGGGTTGTTTGTAAGCAATCATCCCAACAAGCGACTGCTTTAATTCTGCAACAAAGTATTTTATCTCTTGATGATTGATGTGCGATACAAGAGCTTATTTTGAAAATAGGGACTTACTTTTTGGTATTTCATCAAAGTGGTTCAAAGCTAAAGCAATACAGGACGCAATATTTTCAACATCTGCGATCTCTGCTTGACGAATATGAATGCTATTTAAATTTCTCATGTTTAATGATTGGTTATTTTAAAGATGAGTTCATCTGTATCATCGCAAATATCCGTTAGAATAGCTTCAAATTTGAAACAGAAAGTGATTCAACATGGCGTCTAAAGATTGGTTAGATCAAGGTACTTTGGTTTTAGCGAGCAACAATAAAGGGAAAATAGCTGAGTTCGAAAAGTTATTTGAAGAATTAAAACTCCCTGTTAACGTTGTGCCTCAAGGACAACTGAACATTGAGGATGCGGTGGAAGATGGGTTAAGTTTTGTAGAAAATGCCATTATCAAAGCACGACATGCTTCTAAGATTTCGGGTAAACCAGCTATAGCAGATGACTCAGGTATTTGCATCCCTGCACTTGGTGGTGCTCCTGGTATTTACTCTGCACGTTATGCTGGTGAGCATGGCGATGATGCTGCCAATAATGCTAAATTACTGGCAGATTTAGCACCATTACGTAACAATGGTGACGTGATTGAAGGGATGTTTGTGTGTGTACTCGCCTTAGTTCAACACGCTGAAGATCCTTTACCTCAGATTTTCCAAGGAATCTGGAAAGGTGAAATTTTGGAAGTAGCACGTGGCAAAAATGGTTTTGGCTACGACCCACTGTTTTGGCTACCTGAACTCAATATTAGTAGCGCTGAAATGACCAAAGAAGACAAAAATAAGATCAGTCATCGTGGTCAAGCCATGCAGTTATTCAAAGCAAGCCTCGAAACGAACTAAACGATCAGTCCATGATAAACCATGGCAAATAAACCAATTGTCATGCAACTTACGATGGTACCCGCTGCGATATATTGGGCTGAAACACCTGTTCCTGAATAATGTGTTTCTAAAGCAACAATATTCGCTGCGGGTGGTAATAAAAAAAACATAGACATCAGTGCAATAACAACCAGTTCGTGAGGAATCGGTAGAAGAAAATAGGCTACCGCACAGCACACTAAACCAAATAGAAATTTAATCAAAGCAAGTTTTAAACTTTCAATTAAATCGGACAAGTGAATTTTTACTTGAGATAACCACATCCCAAGGACACACATCCCTGTAAAGGTCATTAACCACTTATCCAATATATACAATGATTGAATCATTGCATTCTGCTGAAAATGACTAACATTCCATAACGAAAGAAAACCAGCAACTAATAAAGCTAAAATCGGTGGAGAGAAAGTCAATTTTCTCAAAATCTCCATCGCAGACTGCTTTTCAGCACTTAATACGGTCACTGCACAAATATTACCAAAAATAGAGCCCCCGACATAAAGTGCAACCATAGGACTAGATGCTTGCGCACCAAAAATAGCGAATGCAAATGGAAAGCCAAGCCAAGCCATGTTCAGGTAACTGGAACATAAGGAGACTAATTTGTCTTTTGTACGGTAATAAACAAATAAATACAGCAAAAATGAAGCGATAAAACTAAATAACATCAACCATATACTGCCCTCTTGGTAAAACACCATATTGTAAATAATGATGAGAGGAATCAGCACTTTCGCCAACAACATCGCCATAAAGGGACGAATTTTTTGTAAATATTCTACGCCAAAATAGCCGATGAGAAAGGAGACTAGTGGGAGTAGAAGAACCATATTAAATATGAAATAGATTTTTTCTCATCTTAGCACAACATCTATTTCACTTCAGAATAAGTCTCTTGCACACATAAAAAATCCATGACTTCAAACTGAAATAATTCCGTCAACTTGCTGTCATAAAGAACTGTTGAAATCATTCAAGATCATTTTCAATAAGGAATATATCATGGCTGGATTATCAATTTGGCACGTACTTATTTTCGCAATTGTCGTTTTACTTTTGTTCGGTACGTCTAAGCTAAAAAATTTGGGTAAAGATGTTGGTGGTGCGGTTAAAGATTTTAAAAAATCAATTAAGGATGACGAAGACCAGAGCACATCTGCTCAATTAAAAGAACCACGCACGATTGAACATCAAACATCTCATGATTTGAACTCAACAGCGAAACATTAAAGGTAGGTAACAGTAATGCTGAATATTGGTATGGCTGAACTATTAATGTTTGGCATCATTGCATTGCTTGTTCTTGGACCTGAAAAGCTTCCTGAGGGTGCGCGATTTGCTGGTAAATGGTATGGCAAAATTAAGCGTATGGTCAGCAATGTACAAAATGATATTGATCGTGAACTAAGAATGTCTGAACTTAAAGAACAAATGCAGACTGAAATGAAGCGCATTCAAGAATTAGAAGAAAAAATGAAAGCGCAAATGCAGGAAATTGAAAAACACACAGTATTAAGCGATGAATATTTAAATCCACCTATCGATCAACAGGTTCTCTCTGAAACAAGATCTATTTATGTGTATTTAAGCGTTCAGCAAAGTACAGCAGTTCCTTTTAGAGGACACGCTACACCTAAGCAAAGTTTTATTCATATTCAAAATTCGGCGCAACACAATAAACCGTATGTAGTCTTAGCGGAGGCAGTATGAGTCACAATACTCTCCCAAATATCATCTCTTCAAATGAAGATAATCCTCAGCTTGAAGAAATGCCAATAACCAAGCATCTTATTATTTTAAGAAAATATTTATTTAGAATAGTTGGGGTCATTCTCGTTTTATTCTTTTGTTTATTACCATTTGCAAATCAAAGCTATCAAATGATGTCTGAGCCTCTTAGAGCTCAACTCCCAATAAATTCATCAATGATTGCAACTGATGTCACCGCGACATTTATGGCACCATTTAAGTTAAACTTCTTCGTTGCTCTAATGATCGCCATGCCATTTATCATTTATCAAATATGGGCTTTTGTCAGACCGGCGCTATATAAAAATGAGAAAGCTTTAGCTCTACCATTACTCATCGGAAGTATTACATTATTTTATGCGGGTGTTGCTTTTGCTTACTTTGTAGCCCTCCCTTCGATTTTACATTTTTTCATTAGCGTTGCACCTGAAACGGTAGCACCCATGACTGACATTAATAGCTATCTGAGTTTCTGTTTAAAGTTATTCTTGGTTTTTGGTTTAACTTTTGAAATTCCAATTGTGACTTTATTACTCATTATGATTGGGGTAGTTACCACAGAACAATTGGTTGAAAAAAGACGTTTTATTATTGTAGGTTGTTTCTTCGTTTCTATGTTTGTGACGCCACCTGATGCACTATCGATGATTATGTTGGCGATACCAATGTGGATGTTATTTGAATTGGGACTTTTCTTTGGAAAATTACTCGAAAATAGAAGAGCAAAGTCAATACTTTGATATTTTGACCCTTTTAAACATAGGCGAGTCTTAAGACTCGCCTTTTTCATACTCTTTAAATAAAAGCTTAATTCAACTGACATAAATCTATCATTTGATTGTCATGATTGCGCATTAAGTTGTTTGTGACGCTAAAAACTACCAAGCAAGATGCTAGGAACGAACATGACTGATTTAATACCTTTTAACGATGATTACGATAGCAATGATTCGGGGAATCCAGAATTTCACCATTTACTTGAAAAGCAAATTACGCGTAGAGATCTCATTAAGAAGACTGCTGGTGGTGCAGTAGCATTGACAGTAGCGGCTTCAGTCGCAGGCTGTAACAGTGACGACAATGACAATAACAACTCAAATCCTTCACTACCTGAATTCGACAAATCAAAAACGCCAACTGAACTAACATTTAAAGCGGTTGATAAAAATATTAAAAATGAATTCACAGTGCCTGAAGGATATGAAGCACGTGTTATTTATGCACTAGGAGACCCGCTTTTTGAAGGTATGCCTGAATGGGATGCAGATAATATTCCGAGTGGTGCTTCATTTACCATGCGTTCAGGTGAATGTCATGACGGTATGACATATTTCGGCATGAAAAATAGCCGTTATGATCAAAATGAGTCAAATGTAGGTTTACTGGTACTCAACCATGAATATGTAGATAACAAAGCAATTTTACATCCAGCGAATAATACCATTTCAGCGGATATTCGTTCTGAAGATGAAGCATTACGTGAAATCAACTGTCACGGCGTTTCAGTGATTGAAGTACAAAAAAATCCAACAACTCAACAAGTCACTCTAAATAAACGCTCTGTATTCAACCGTCGAATTACAGCTGCAACACCAATCGATTTCGCTGGTCCTGTAAAAGGGCATGAATTGGTGCAGACCAAGATCAGTCCAGAAGGCACATTTACATTAGGTACGATCAATAACTGTGGTAACGGTTATACGCCTTGGGGCACGTACTTAACCACCGAAGAAAACTTTAATCAATACTTTACTCGCGATGACAAAGATCGTTCTGAAAAGGATTTGGAGTCATTAAAACGTTATAAAATTGCTTCAAATAGTTCTTATAAGTGGCACACTGTTCAAGCACAACTATTCCCTCAAGATGTCTATGAGCGCTGGTTAACCAAAGTCTCTGCATCTTCTGCAACTCAAGATTTTAGAAACTCACCAAATACATTTGGTTGGATTGTTGAAATTGACCCATTTGATGGTCGTCAGCGCCCAGTAAAACGTACAGCTCTTGGACGTTTCGCTCATGAAGATTGCCGTGTGAGTCGTGCCATTCCTGGGCAACCACTAGCCTTCTATATGGGGGATGACTCTCAAGGCGAATATATCTATAAATTTGTTTCAGATGCGGTTTGGGACCCTAAAGATATCAACGGCGGTTATGCTGCTGGTGATAAATATATGAATAACGGTAAATTCTATGTTGCTAAATTTAACTTTAATGAAGCAACTCAAAAGACGTCTGGTGAGTGGATTGAACTCAATATCTCCAATCCATTAATTGCTAATTATTCAAAATACAAATTTACAGATCAAGCTGATGTATTGGTAAATGCCCGTTTAGCAGGTGATGCAGTTGGTGCAACCAAAATGGATCGTCCAGAATGGGTTGCAGTAAACCCAGAGAATGGTGAGGTTTATGTCACCTTAACCAATAACTCATTACGTGGAAGTGAGCATACAATTGATGCTGCTAACCCTCGTAACTATGCTGATAATGATAAAGGTGGTACTCCTCGCGGGAATATCAACGGACATATTATTCGTTTCCGTGAAACTGGTGATACTGTTACAGCAAAAACATTTGTATGGGATATCTTCTTATTTGGCGCAGAAGAAGATTCACTTCCAGGTGTAAACCTATCTGGACTCACATCAGCAAATGATTTCTCAAGTCCAGATGGCCTATGGTTTGATCCACGTGGTGTCTTGTGGATACAAACTGATGATGGCGCTTATACAGATGAAACGAATTGCATGATGCTCGCTGCACTTCCAGGTCAAGTAAGTGATGGTAAAGTGACTTCTGCAAATGCTGGTTCAAATAATGCCACTCAACTTACTCCTGCTGGCGCACAGCTTGATGATTCAAAGTTACGTCGTTTTTTAACAGGTCCTTCAGGCTGTGAAATTACAGGTGTAACGATGACACCAGACTATAAAGCTATTTTTGTGAATGTTCAGCATCCTGGTGGTACTTGGCCTGCAAATCACAGCAATAGTATCAGCGGTGGTAAAGGTACACGTCCTCGCTCTGCGACGGTCGTGATTACTCGTAAAGATGGTGGCGAGATTGTTGGGGAAAGTCTAGAAAAGAAAGAAAACACTCCTGCTGCTTAATTCAAACATTGAAATAGAAAATGCCGACTACGATGTCGGCATTTTTTTTGAGAGATGCAAATCAATTTTGACTATGTGATTCTGATACGTACCTTGCTGCGTTTTTTCAAGCCAAGTCCATTGATTTCTTTTCATCAATAAATAGTTTGAGCATCGTGTTCCATATATCGGGCTTCGTATAAAAGTAGAAGATAACAGCTGCTCCATTTCCACTGATATTCCTGTTTGAGGTAATAAATCTAAATCAATTTTTCTTTCATCTTGTAAGATACCCCAAACGGCGTACTCTAAATCATACGCTTTTTGAGCATTGGGATTTAATTGCAATAATGGTAAGAACTCTTGTGTAAAGCGTTTACGCAAATGTTTGGTTTTTTCCCATGGATCACTTAATACACCATTGGAAACCACATATACACCTTTGGCAAGAACTTGTGGAGATTCACCACGATTACTCATATAAACCGCTTGATCAGAGGTTCCGATAAAAAGGTTAAATCCAGCGTAATCACATTGCTTTTTTTCTAATTCTTGGGCAAATCGGATCGGTGCTAATTCAGACTCCAGATATTGCTGAATGATATGTCCTCTTGAAGTTGGATATTCCTTCTTATCATTTGCATCACGGTAATTTGTCACAAGTGCCCAACGCCCTGCAGCAGTAATCCCCATCCATGTCCCACCAGATTGTAAATCTTGACCTGCAATAATTGGGCTATTTTCCCACTTATGAATTTGTGAAGCAGGTCGGTGATAAAACTCATCCCGATTTGAAATTAAGCATAATGGTGTTTCATCCAACACTTGCCATGCGATTGCTACAATACACATCGTTGCATCCTTAGAACTTTACACATTGAATGTACAACATTTTTTCAGTCTTTCCGTTAGAATCGACACAAAACATAATATAAAGGAAAAGCAATGCTGACCTATCCTTCTATTGACCCAGTGGCAATATCTGTGGGTCCATTACAAGTTCACTGGTATGGACTCATGTATCTACTCGCATTTTTATTTGCGTGGGGCTTGGCAACATTCCGTGCTAAGCAACGAGGATGGACACCAGACATGGTCTCTGATCTCATCTTTTACGGTGCATTAGGTGTCGTGATTGGTGGTCGAGTAGGCTATGTGTTCTTTTATGGTTTTGATCAATTCCTTGCAAATCCGATATGGTTATTCCAAGTTTGGACAGGTGGCATGAGCTTCCATGGCGGCTTCTTAGGTGTCATGTTTGCCATGTTATTGTGGTGTAAAAAATACAAAATGACTTGGTTCCAAACACTGGATTTTATTGCCCCATGTGTTCCAACAGGTCTGATGTTTGGTCGTATTGGCAACTTTATTGGCGGCGAACTTTATGGCCGACAAGTCACAGATCCAAATTTCGCATTGGGTATGGTTTTCCCTACAGATCCTTTACAACTCGTACGACATCCATCCCAACTTTACCAAGCACTCTGTGAGGGTTTGATTCTTTTTATTGTTCTGTGGTGGTTTAGTTCTAAACCTCGTCCACGCATGGCTGTTTCTGCTCTATTCTTAATTGGATATGGTATCGCTCGCTTCACAGTTGAATTCTTCCGTGAGCCAGATAATGGTCAATTATTTATCGGATGGATGAGCAAAGGACAATTCCTTACAGTTCCAATGATTCTCATCGGCCTATGGATGCTTTGGTATGCCTACCAAAAGAAAGTATATGACTGGGGTCCTTTACAAAATAATGGCAAATAAGTAAATCATGCCCTCAAAGGTGAACATCTTGTTCACCTTTTTTTGTGCTAGAGTTTTGACTTATTTACTTTGATTCAGATTACTATGCTCGAGTTTTGGTTTGATCCTAAAGTTTCAATACAACACAAAGCTTTATTTTTTATTTTGATTGCGAGTGCTACCGCTACGTTATATTGGATGCAACCGCTTAACTTCGATGCCATCTTAATGTTTGTGGGCACAGGTATCGTTTTTCTTATTTGCCGTTACTGTAAAATTCATTTCGCTTCACACCATCCAACAGGGTTGATCTACCGATTATTTACTTGGATTCCTATCGCTCTGCTACTTGCCTTAATTTTCATGCATGCAAAGGATGGAGAAATTCTTTTACCTGGTGCTCAAGGATTAGGATTTATGGCTTTATCTATTTGCTTATTTTCTCCACTGTCTCTACTTCATCAACATCAGCATTAAGACGTCATTATGTTAAATTTCTGGTATTCGGAACGATGCACACGCACGCTTAAATTGATCATTTGTATATCAACGTGTGTAATGATTCTGTTGACAGCTGAAATTAAAAAACTTGATTTTCTATCGACACTCATGAGCTTATGTTTAGGCTTAAGCGTACACATTATTCATCATGTTTTGATCCAATCTAAGCGTCTAAAGCATCAGCTGAAAGCATATTATGCTTTTAGTCCTTTCGTCTCGATTGTATTTTTTATCGTCATGCTTTCAGCGCTGAACTTTCAAAATAGCAGAGAGTTTTTTGCACTTTTTGTACAACTCATAGGTTATAGCGCAGTGGGATTGTTCGTAGTGAGTTTATATGCATCTCGTACACCCCGCTGAATTTCAAAACAACTAAGCAAATGAAAATAAATATAAAATTAATCACACTCACTTAACGCTTTGCTACAGAACAGTATTATTTCTACTCCAAAACTGTGCCTATACTCAAAGAACGTATCTAATTTAGATTAAATGGAGTACATCATAATGAGTCAAAATTTAACGACCGTATCTAACTTCCAACTTGAACGCTATTTAGGTACTTGGTATGAGATTGCACGCTTACCAATGAAGCATCAACCTGAAGACAGTACGGATATTTCAGCAGTCTATACCTTAAACAGCGATGGAACCGTACGTGTTCAAAATCGTTGTCTTGATGGCAACAAAGAACTGGATGAGTCTATTGGCGAAGCCACAGTTGCAGATGCTGAACATGGCAAATTAGAAGTCAGCTTTTTGCCTGAAGGATTTCGTTGGATTCCATTCACTAAGGGTGACTATTGGGTACTTAAGATCGATGAAAATTATCAAACTGCTTTAGTCGGTGAACCTAATCAAGAATATCTTTGGATTCTGCACCGTGAACCTGTGTTCAATGAATCTATCAAACAAGCGTATCTTGCATATGCTCAATCCATTGGTTATGACCTAAGCGATCTAATTCATACTGTACATACAGGACACAAAACTGCTTAAGCCCTAAAATTTTGTGTTAAATGAGAGCACCCTAAAGGGTGCTTTCTTATTTCTTTAATTACTCGCTTTCAAAGAGTCTATTCCGTAAGGAAGATATTAAAATGCATGCTGCTTTAGTATAAACTGATGCCAATGAAATTTTTGGCATTGGTTTATTCTTCAAATGCCACATTCAAATCGATCAGGACATTTATGAAAGCGTATTTAGACCTACTACAACATATCCTCGACAATGGCGGTGATAAAGGTGACCGTACTGGTACAGGTACTCGTTCTGTATTTGGTCATCAAATGCGCTTTGATCTTTCTAAAGGTTTTCCTCTACTGACCACAAAGAAAGTTCACTTCCGTTCAATCGTGGTTGAATTACTTTGGTTCCTTAAAGGTGATACCAATGTTAAATATCTCCAAGATCATAAAGTTACAATTTGGGATGAATGGTCGACAGCTGAGCAGACTGCTCGTTTTGGACGTCCTGAAGGAGAGCTAGGTCCAGTATATGGACACCAATGGCGTAACTTTGGTGCAACTAAAAAAGACGATGGTTTATACGAGCAAGATGGTTTTGATCAAATCAAATGGTTAATTAATGAAATTAAAACCAATCCAAACTCCCGTCGTTTAATCGTATCAGGTTGGAACCCAAAAGAAGCTGGACAAGTGGCACTCCCTCCTTGTCACACGCTTTTCCAGTTTTTTGTTCAGGATGGAAAATTATCATGTCAGCTTTATCAACGTAGTGCTGATGTTTTTCTTGGCGTTCCATTTAATATTGCAAGTTATGCACTTCTCACCCATATGATTGCGCAAGTCTGTGATCTAGAAGTCGGTGATTTTGTGTGGACAGGTGGTGATACTCATCTTTACGCCAATCATTTCGAGCAAGCACAACTTCAATTAACACGTGAACCACTTCCATTGTGCCAACTCAAACTGAATCCTGAAATTAAAGATATTTTTAATTTCAAATTTGAAGATATTGAAATCGTAAATTACGAATCGCATCCCGCAATTAAAGCACCTGTTGCAGTTTGATTTTAACTAAGGTCTTTTGGGATCACCGTTGGTACCAATCGTGATCCAACTTTACATTTCCCTCTTTAACTCATATTCGCTGGAAGAATAATCATGGCATTTCAAGGTTTAGAAGTCGTACACGTCGTTGCAATGGATCAACAACGTTGTATTGGCAAAGGAAATGATTTGCCATGGCATATTTCAGCTGATCTCAAACATTTTAAAGAAATTACTCAAGGTGGTGTTGTGGTCATGGGACGTAAAACACTTGAGTCTATGGGTAGAACACTTCCTAAACGTGTAAATTGGGTCATTACACGAGATACGTCATGGCAGTTTGAAGGAACAAAAATCGCGCATACAATCGAGAGTGCACTTGAGCAGGCAGTCCATGATGTAAAAGCTTCTGAAAAGCCTGGATCTATTTTTATCATAGGTGGTGGAGAAATTTTTAGCCAAACGATCTCTATTGCGGATCGCTTAGAACTCACGCATGTTGAATTAGACGTTCAAGGTGATGCTCATTATCCCGAGATTCCACCTGAATTTAAAAAAGTGGCATCAGAGCAACACATTGATGACAAAACAAATATTGCATTTGAGTTCGCAACCTACCAAAAATAAAGCTTTCTTACATATAGCCAATAACAATGCATAACATCGGTAAAAGAGAGTTTATTCTTGCACTTGCAAAGGGAGCTTTTCACTCCCTATTTAGTTTATTTGTCATCTTCTCTTCGATTTGGTTATGTATGGCCTTATGGGTTCAAGAGCCATTTGGCTGGTTAGTCAGTCGTATTATCATTGGCTTTTGGGTCGCTTTTGCCTTAAGTGTTTTAGGCATATATGCAACACAACATTTTTTTAGCCGTAGTAAAGATGTTGTCTTATACATTATCTTTTTTGCGTTCAGTTTAGTTTGGTATTTTAGCATCCCTGCCAAACAAGACCGTGAGTGGAATCCTGAAGTCGCAAGAATTCTCAATTATGAACGTCAAGGTGATTGGGTCACTTTACACAATGTGCGTAATTTTGCATGGAATGAAGACGGAACCTATCAAGAACGCTGGGATACACGTCAGATTGATTTGAATCAAATCAGTGGCATTAACATCATTACTTCATATTGGATGGGACCACAAATCGCCCACACTTTAGTCAGCTTTGATTTCAAAAACTCTAAACCACTGACCTTTTCGATTGAAATTCGCAAAGAAAAAGATGAAGAGTTTTCTGCTATTGGTGGTTTTTTTAGAAAGTACGAAGTCAGTTTAGTTGCTGCTGACGAGAAAGACATTATTTATACACGTAGCAATGTACGTAATGAACAGGTTTATTTTTTCCCAATCAACATGAAAGCTGCTGAAATGAAAGCTTTATTTGAGGAATATTTAGAGCAAGCAGATCAACTTAATCAAGAACCAAAATGGTATAACACCTTGACCAGTAACTGCACCACTTTGGTTTTTGATATGGTTCAAGCGATTTCCAAACATGAACTGCCAGTGGACTACCGATTATTAGCCTCAGGTTATTTACCTAATTATCTGTATGACTTGGGGGCATTACAACATCATTGGGATATCAAAACATGGTACAACAAGGCACATGTCAACCCAAGAACAGACCAATTTAATCAATTTAAATATCAAAGTAGTGAAAATTATTCAAAAATGATTCGTCTGGGTCTCCCTCAGAGTCAGCCAGAGCTTGCACCTTAGCGTATCAGTTGATATACATAAAATTGACTTGAATTTAATTTACATTAGAAAGAAATAACACAGGGGCATTTCATATGTTAAAACAACTTTTAGCCGTATCCGTTATAGGTTCAGCATTACTTTTTACAGCATGTACCACAACACCATCTGCTGAAAAGCAGCAACAAGCACTTAATCAATTGCAAAATAAAACTTGGATTTTGACACATATCGGCGCAACAGAATTTAAAACCGACCCTACTGCACACAATGTTCCAAGTATTCAATTTGATGCAGCATCTAGTCGTTTGAGTGGTGCAGATGGTTGTAACCGTTTTATGGGTGCATATAGCATTAAAGCTGACAAAATTAGCTTGAGTGAAGTTGCGACTACACAAATGATGTGTGTGAATACTCAAGAACTTGCAAATCGCTATAATGCTGCCTTGGCAAAAGTCGCGGCATTCCAAGTCTACGACAAAACGCTTCGCCTACTCGATGAGAATGGTAATCCAGTATTGCAATATGAGTCTGCAATTCAACCGCGTTAACAGTTAAGCAACCATTCCATTGGTTGCTTTTTTTGTTCTACACCCCATTATTTCAGTCATTGCAACTCAATAAGGTGAATCTCATGCAACAAGCTTTGCTCGGTGGCGGATGCTTTTGGTGTGTTGAAGCAGTTTTCCTTCAACTCAAAGGTATCACTAAAGTCGTGAGTGGTTATGCGGGTGGGTATACGGTCAATCCAAGCTATGAAGATATTTGCAAAGGAGATACCCATCATGCTGAAGTGGTTTTAGTGGATTTTGATGAAAGTCAAATTAGCTTTGCTCAATTGCTTGATGTATTTTTTGCAACACATGATCCAACCACACTCAATCGCCAAGGTAATGATATAGGCACTCAATATCGCTCTGTCATTTATTATTTTGATGAAGAACAGCGCCAGATTGCAGAGAAAGCGATTCAACAGTTAAAAGCAGAAGGTTTAGATATTGTTACAGAACTAAGCTCAGTACCGACCTTCTACCCTGCTGAAGAATATCATCAAAATTTCTTTGCTCGTAACCCGACTCAGGGTTATTGCAATTTTAGTATCCCACCAAAACTTTTAAAGCTTCGCTCTAAATTTGAAGGTTTACTCAAAGACTAATACAGGTATAAAAAAAGCGACCTTATGGTCGCTTTTCTCATGTTAATCAGTTAATTATCTGTGGCAAAGGCAATGTCAGCAAGCCCGGCTTCGCTTGCACGTGACATCACTTGAGCAACAGTATCATAACGTGATTCTTTATCTGCTTTAAGAATAATCGTCGGTTGTTGTGCTGAACCACCGGCATCGTTAAATCTTTTTTGCAATTCATCTAAGCTGATAATTTCTGAATCCCATGCAATCTCACCCTGTGAGTTAATGCTTACTTGAATCGATTCAGGTGGTGGATCAATGATATCCGCTGTCGTTTTTGGTAAAGTTAATGGAATTGATGGGTTAGCAACGGTCGCTGTCACCAAGAAGATGATCATCAAAACCAACATAATGTCAATTAACGGGATGAGGTTCATCTCCGTCATGCCTGTATCGTTGTCTTCACCCAATTGAAAAGCCATTAAGCTTGACCTCCAACGTAACTTTCTTGAGTCGCTTTCACTTCAACTTTCTGCGCAGAAGAATCTTGTTGCAACATCGTGTCGATTAACAGACTGTGAGCATGATCTTGTAGTTCATTACTTAATGTACGATTAAAGCGAATACAAATGTTGTATGCGATCACTGCTGGAATAGCAACTGCTAGACCAATACCAGTCATAATCAGGGCTTCACCCACAGGGGTTGCAACTTGTGCAAGTCCTGCTTGACCGCTTTTACCTACTGCAACCAATGCATGGAAGATTCCCCATACTGTACCAAATAGCCCTACAAATGGTGCAAGTGAGGCAATTGTTCCGAGTACAGCAACACCTTTTTCAGCAGATGCTTTTTCCAAAGCAATCTGACGCAATAAAGCTTGCTCAGCCACAGCTTTACGTTGTTCAAATCCCAAAGGAGCGAGTTTCGCTTTTAATCCTGCTAATGCTTTAGAGAGTTGAGCATAAGCAACTTCTTTCAGTTGACGTGTTCCCATCACACGTAAAACGACAATTGTCCATGTCGCAATAGACATTGCGAGTAAAACGAAATAAAGCGTCTTACTGACTGCATCAGCATGTTGCCAATAAACTGAAAAGTTCATACTCGAACTCCTAATAAAAGTTAGCCGTTAGAATTCAACTTAAGTTCAAATGGTTGTTCCGCTCTAAACGGATAAGCCACGCCATTTTCCTTATAAGGTCTGAATTTTGCATTACGCACTGAGCGTAAAATCTTTTGATCAAGCGAATCAATTCCACTTGATTTTGTGATTCTGGCATTCACTACATTACCGTTAGTGTCCGCTTCAATCGATACTACAACAGTACGATCAGAACCTTGTAAATCTCGGTTGGTATATGATGGCTTCGGTGTACGAGACCATGATATTTGCCCAATACTTAAATTCTTTGGTGTATTACGTGCTTGCTGCTCACGACGTTCTTGTTCGCGTCTTTCATTTTCCAAGCGCTCACGTTCTTGTTGCTCACGTAGCTGTTGGTCACGCAATGCTTGCTCACGTCGCTGCTGTTCAAGCAACTCACGATTTTTACGTTCTTGCTCTAAACGCTGTTGTTCCTGCTTTTGCTTTTCTAATTTATCTTCTTGAACAATTGCTTTTTGTTCGACAGGTTTAGGCTTTTCAGCAATGACTTTGGGTTTAACCACAGGAGGTGGTTCAACGACTTTAGGTTCTGGTTTTGGTTGAACTTGAGGTTTCACAGGTTCAACAGGAGGTGGCGGCGGTGGCGCATCCTCTTTAATCTGAACAAAACGAACCTTAATTGGATCTTTATCAATAGGTTTTAATTCAGGTGTTTTCATCTGACTCACGGCAAATAAAACACCAATATGCCCGATCACCACTGCAATGAGCGAAGTAAGCACTTTCTTTTTCATTGAGATTGGATTTTGCATCATAGGAATGGAAGATGGGCTCATTAAAATTTATGACCTGATATACATTGACGCTGTCTTCAGAAGGAAGATTTCAATCAAACTTATCGGTTAGTACAATTAAAGTACGCCAATAATAAATGAGAAGTGTTTTCATTTGCAACTATTAATTCTGCAGTTTTGATGAGTTTTTTTGATCATCAATAAAAAAGGCATGCTCACGCATGCCTTAATAAATCAGTGATATTTAATTAAAAATCACTGGAATACCACAGTTTTATTACCATCAACAATGATACGGTCTTCTAAATGCCACTTAACAGCACGCGCCAAGACATTACGCTCAACGTCTTGACCTAATTCACGTAATTGATCAACTGTAAAATCATGGCTGACACGCTCGACATCTTGTTCAATAATCGGACCTTGATCCAAATCAGCTGTCACATAATGCGCTGTTGCACCAATCAGTTTTACGCCTTTTTCATACGCTTGCTTATAAGGGTTAGCACCCACAAAAGCTGGAAGGAAAGAATGATGAATGTTGATCACTTTCATTTCCCACTTAGAGACGAACTCTTCATCAAGAATCTGCATATAACGTGCGAGTACAAGTAAATCATTACCTTGCATTAACTCATCAATTTTTGCATATGCTTCGCGCTTGTTCTCTTTATTGACAGGCACAACTTCAAAAGGAATACCGAAGTTTTCCACAGACTCACGTAGATCTTCATGATTCGATACAACCTTAGTGATTTCACAAGGTAATCCACCACGTGCATGACGCCACAAAAGCTCAAGCAAGGCATGGTCGACTTTCGATACCAAAATACCGACTTTCTTTACATCTGACACTAAAGCTAAACGCCAATGCATGTTGTAACGTTCAGCTACGTTTGTGGCGAAAGTTTGTAGAATATTTTCCTTACGGCTTTGCAAATTGTCGAGTTCAAACTCAACACGCATGAAATAACGCCCGCCCTGAGCTTCTGTTGCATATTGATCAAGCGCAGTGATGTTTGCCCCTTGATGATACAAAAAGCTCGATACAGCCTGCACGATTCCTGGTTTATCTTCGCAAGTAATCAGTAAACGTGCTGTGTTAGCAGTTGTCATATTCATGATGATTTATATCACTTAACAGTTAAATTGAAAAACAGCCGCGTATTCTAACTCTTTTTTTAATGCTTTCAAATTATCTTTGCTGAAATCAATCTTCTCGATCAGCAGAAAGACTGGCAAATAATTCAGATGTTCCCAGCGTTTCAAGCAAGCGCTCATAAGTCTGACGACTTTCACCACGTAAATAAGGACCTTCAAGAAACACCATTTGACGCAGTGCCTGCCAAACCCACTTTTCATCTAAATGGTTGGAATCTTTTAAATGACCAGACATATAGAGAAAATTCGTCCAGTTCGTTAGGACGATCCATAGGTTGATGATCAACGCTTCAATTTCAGACTCTGTCATTTGCATGAGACCTGCATTGACGAAGGCTCTGTAAATCTTTTGACCTTGTTGCATCACTTTACCTGCGAAACGCGGGTAAATTTTTCTAAAGTCATCATTATTTTCTGTTAAATGATATACATCACGATGCAGAAAACGATAGGCCCATAACTGACTACTGAGTACTTGAAAGTATCGGATTTTATCATTGGCATTTACATCACGGTCTTCTGGCAATGCTAGCAGCTCTAAAGTTGCATGCTGATATTGCTCCATCAGCTCTTTAATGATCTCTTGCTTGTTACGAAAGTGATAATAGAGATTACCAGGACTAATACCTAACTCTGCTGCGATATGGTTAGTTGTGACAGATCGCTCTCCACGTTCGTTAAAGAGTTGCAAACTAATTTGCAAGATTCGGTCTTTGGTTTTTAACGTTTTGGAATGCGACATCCTAATACCATCTATAACAAGAATAATGACGTTTAGCCCAAGCTAACATAAAAGTGACTTGACTTTTAGAGTATTTACTCTAAAAATAAAAATCACATCAACCCTTACATTAGTGGTACTGGTCATGAACAGTCAAACAAAAACAAATTTAATGACGACTGAAGCATCGGAAGTTCAGCATTTACATGATCTTCTAGCGCTTCAGAAAGCAGCCTATCGACGTTATCCGAACCCGACAGCAAAACAGCGTATTGAACGTTTGGCTCGTCTTAAAGCAGTTTTGATTAAATATCAGGACCAAATTGCAGAAGCAATTAGCCAAGATTATGGTAATCGTTCGGTTTCTGAAACTAAAATTGGTGAACTGCTCACTTCACTCGAGCAAATCAAATATTACAGCAAACATTTAACAGAGTGGATGAAGCCTTCTAAACGCCATATCGGTATTTTACATCAACCTGCAAAAGGTTGGGTTCAGTATCAACCTTTGGGTGTTGTCGGTATCATTTCCCCTTGGAACTACCCTTTATTATTGGCGATTAGCCCATTAGTATGTGCCTTGGCAGCGGGCAACCACGCCATGATTAAAGTTTCAAGCACCTCACGTAATTTTGGTTATGTATTACAAAATGCTCTATCTGAAGCATTCCCACAAGAGTTAGTTGCCGTTGTTACAGGTGGTGGCGTAATCTCTGACACATTCAGTCATCTTGCATTTGATAAATTAGTCTTCACAGGCTCTACCAATGTTGGTAAGACTGTGATGAAAGCAGCATCTGAAAACTTAGTTCCAGTTATTCTAGAACTTGGTGGTAAATCACCAGTTATCGTGCACCCTTCAATTGACTTAAAGGATGTCGCGGAGCGTGTTGCATTCGGTAAATTATGGAATGCGGGTCAAACTTGTGTCGCACCAGATTATATTTTCTTACCACGCGGCAAAACTTCGGAGTTTATTCACCAGTTTGAATCTGTTGCGAAAACGATGTATCCAACATTACGTGACAACCAAGATTACACCTCTATAGTGAGCGATAAGCAAAATAAACGCTTACAAGGTTACTTAGAAGATGCGATTCAAAATGGTGCTCAAGTCACTGAAATTAACCCATTAAAAGAAGAGCTTGCTTCTGTACGTAAAATTGCGCCAACCCTTCTGACCAATATCACCCCTGATATGGAAATTATGAAGAACGAAATCTTTGGTCCAATTTTACCAATCTTAGAATATGATCAAATAGACGAAGTTATCGAGTTTATTAATGACCGACCACGTCCACTTGCATTATACTATTTCGACTTTAACGATGCTCGAGCAGAATACGTTTCGCAACGTACTCACTCTGGACACTTTGGTCAAAACGCTGTTGTTACTCATGTTGCACAAGATGATCTACCATTCGGTGGCGTTGGTGCATCTGGTATGGGCAGATACCATGGTCCCGAAGGCTTCTTCAGTTTATCAAATGAACGCTCAGTTATGTCTATTCCAAAGCTATTCAGCTTGAAATACGTACTGCCTCCGTTTAATAGACCGATCCCTAGTCTTATCCGTAAAGCCTTTCTTCGTTAAATGATCAAGGCATGATCTATCAAAACAGGTCATGCCCTGTTTTTATCAATTTCGCTTGTCTTTTAAGCGTATTTTTGATATAAAACGCCCCTTGAATGAATTCAATCCGTTTTATTTTGACTGGCCATACAGATTTGCTGTTGGCTAAATCAATGGAGTTACACCATGTCTAAGGTTTGCCAAGTTACCGGCAAGCGTCCAGTCGTTGGTAACAACGTCTCACACGCCAACAACAAAACTAAGCGCCGGTTCGAGCCGAACCTGCACCACCACCGTTTTTGGTTAGAAAGCGAAAAACGTTTCGTACGTCTTCGTCTAACTACTAAAGGTATGCGTATTATCGACAAATTGGGCATCGAAAAGGTTGTTGCTGACCTACGTGCTCAAGGTCAAAAGATCTAAGGAGCAACGAAAATGCGTGATAAGATTCGCCTAGTTTCTTCTGCTGGTACAGGTTATTTCTATACCACTACTAAGAACAAACGTACTATGCCGGAAAAAATGGAAATCAAAAAATTTGATCCAAAAATCCGTCAACACGTAATCTTCAAAGAAGCTAAAATCAAATAATTTTAGTTCTTTAAAAAAATACGACCCATTGGGTCGTTTTTTTTGCCTTTTTTTTCTTCAGGTTGTTAAAATTTAATCTCAGTTTGGCATTTTTTATGCTTATACAGCTCAAAAGCCAATTCATAATTTATAAATATTTAAGGGGTGATTAGTGCCACATGATGTAGATTTAATTATATTGCTTGCGGTTGGTTTTGGCTTAGCCCTTATTTTTGGCTTTATCGCCGCACGTTTACGTCTACCCCCTCTTGTTGGCTATCTCATTGCCGGCATTATTATTAGCCCCAAAACCCCCGGTATCGTCGCCGATATCACACTAGCCAATCAACTCGCAGAACTGGGTGTCATGTTTTTGATGTTCGGTGTCGGGATGCACTTTTCACTGAAAGATTTAATGCAAGTTCGGCGTATTGCTGTCCCTGGTGCAATTTTACAAATCACAGTGGCTACCATCCTCGGGATTGGCGTCTCCATGCTATGGGGATGGAGTTTTGGGTCAGCATTGGTGTTTGGCTTAAGCTTATCTTGTGCGAGTACTGTGGTACTCCTGAAAGCTTTGGGTGACCGAGGCTTACTGGATTCAGTCAATGGAAAAATTGCTGTGGGATGGCTACTCGTCGAAGACCTAGTCATGGTGCTCGCTTTAGTTTTATTACCCGCTACAGCTGTACTCCTTGGCGGAACAGCACTGGAAGGCGCTGATCCAGATCAAAATGTCTTTGTGACTTTAGGAATAACCTTACTTAAAGTTGCGGGCTTTATTGCCTTTATGCTGATTATTGGTAAGCGCCTCATCCCTAAAATTATTCAGTTTGTCGTACGCTTAGGTTCTCGCGAGCTATTTACATTGACTGTGGTTGCAGCAGCCGTATCCATTGCCTATGGTTCGTATGCAGTTTTTGGCGTTTCAATGGCATTAGGTGCATTCTTTGCTGGGATGGTGGTTAAAGAGTCTGACTTCAGTCATCGTGCTGAAGAAGAAACGTTACCACTGCGTGAGATATTCTCCATCCTATTCTTCGTCTCTGTCGGAATGTTGTTTGACCCAACAATTATCGTTGAAGAACCACTTCATATTCTGGCTGTGATTGGCATTATTATGATCGGAAAAACATTGGCAGCAATGGCGCTGGTTTTATTCTTCCGCTATCCATTAAATACCGCACTTACAGTAGGTGCCTCACTCGCTCAAATCGGTGAGTTCTCCTTTATCTTGGCAACACTCGGTCTATCTATAGGATTATTAACCCCTGAAGCTCAAAACTTGATTTTAGCCGGGGCATTATTTTCTATTTCGCTCAATTCTGTTTTATTTTCAGCCATTGAACCCGTACAGAAATGGATTCGTGAGCGCTCGCATTTGGCTCGTTTGCTTGAGCGTAGTGGTGATCCATTGGCGATGTTACCTGACGAGGTCTCACAGGACTACCTGCGCGATCAAGTGGTCATGGTCGGTCATGGAGAAGTTGGACGTCGCTTAACAAAAACACTGATGGAAAATAACATCAAAGTGGTGATTGCTGAAGAAAATCGAGAAATTGTTGAAAAACTACGTGCAAAAGATATTGCTGCAGTATCAGGTTCAGCAACAGAACCGGGCGTATTAATTCAAGCGCATATACAACATGCGAGGCTTTTAATTATCTCGCCGATGGATATTTTAGATATTCATAAGATTGTAGATACTGCCAAACTTCTGAATCCACAGATTCAAGTTTTGATCTGTGCGGAAAGTAAAGAAGAAGCTGAAGCAATACGTGCAGATGAAATTGGTGAAGTGTATTACGCGAAGGAAGAAATGGCGAAGAACATGAGTAATCATATTCTAAATCAAATTGAAATCGCACATCATCATGCACCATCTCACTAAGTAAAATAAAAACCGCGCTATTTGCGCGGTTTTTTCTTAGCTATAAAACTGTGGTTTTTCATCTACGACTTCCGCATGCCATTCATTCGATTGTTTTTCGAGAAGTGCAAATAACGCAGCCTGAATCATGTGTTGGGCAATCAAAGGCATATGATCACCTAATAAAGCTTTCACTTCATCATTAAATTGAATTTTCACAAGTGGCTCATCTTCAGATGCAGATGCAGCGTGACGAAGCGCTAACTCGCCATTCTCAAGTTGCACCAATTCTAAAATTGCTTCTTGTGTTCCGAATAATTCTTTCAATTGCTCTATAGACATATACCCTCCATGATTCACATGGTGGCAAAATGCTGAATGCACTTTGCATTGCTTAGACTATTTTATATAAGTTCTAAAATTTATATTTCAAGTCTAATCGTTTAAAACTGTCATGATTACAATTAAAACTCAACCATTTCGTTACGAAAACCGTCAATAAGATGGGTTAAGTCACGATGCCACTCTCGAAGAATTTGAATGTCTGGCAACCACGCTTGAGGTGTCTGCGTGACTTTAATAATAAGATTTGAAGAAGTCTCATCCTCAGGTTCTGGTGCACTTGGTTCAGGTGCATACTGGCACATACGATAAGCGCGCTTTAGTTCTGCAATAAAACCATCCTTTGCAAGATGCTGTAACACGGTGATTTCTGGAGAAATTTGCCCTTTAGCGGCCATATGCTCTTCAATAGATTTTAATGTCGGTGAAAAATCATTTAAACGGTAATAACGCACCAACTCTTGCAAAAATGCCAAGACCGCTCCATGCAAATGAAAGACTGCCGCTTCACGATGGGCTTGAGCTTGTTGAATATGATCTGTCTGTTCTGCTTGCTGACATGACAGACGAGCAAAATAGAGTTTTTGATTAGTGCGATCTGCATGAAAACGAGCAACACGAGACATGAAAACTTCCTAACAACATTTATGTCATACAACTTAAATGTTGACGCCATATCACGCAATGCTTTTAAGAAAAAAATCAAGATTAATTTTAGATCAACAAGATTGATTGAAAGCCTGATTATTAATGCATACTGCTTAAATAAAAAAGCCAGCCAAATGCATGGCTGACCCTTTCGAATGAATCTAAGGTTATATTAGCGAACAATACCCTTAAAAATTCCTAATGGATTATAAGTCCCATCGCCTTTTTCATTGTCATAATGAAATTTGACCTGATCTTGATCGCCACCTAACAGTGTTCCAGCCCTGTAAAGACCTTCTGAAATCGCAAGGAAGCCAACATCAATTGCTTGATGAACTGTACCAACACCAGGAATTAGGCTCAATGGCTTCCAAATTGGAGCTTGAACATTCAATGTGCTCGAAAATAGGTTTGATGCGTTTTGAAGCGTGTCACCGATTAACGTACCTGCACCTGATACGATTTCTGTTTCTAGATGATTTAATTCTTGAATAGACATTTTTATAACCTTTTGGGGTTTTATAATGGAGCTTTTATACTACACACTTCACTCAAACTTATTCAATCTATTATTAAGATATACTTCACAATAATTTGTATATAAATGTGATTTTAAGTGTATATTTTTAATAAAAATATTAATATATAACAGAAATGCATTTCAAAAATATGTCAACTCTTCAAAGTACAAAAGTTGGTCAAAAAAGCTAAAAAAGATTCATATTTATTAGTAAAATTAAATAAAATATCAAATAAAAAGGAGCAATAACTGCTCCTACTTTATTTAGACATCAAGTTATGCTTCTGGCTTTTCGTCTGCAGCTTTTACTCGAATACCTGCACCTTTAACTTTACGGGTGTTCAGCCCCTTAATTGCTTTCACAGCTTCACGGCCATGTGGCATTTCAACAAAGGCAAATCCTTTCGATTTGCCTGTTGCAGCATCTAATACCAATGTACATGAGTCTACTGTTCCAAACTGCTGAAATAACTCCAGAATCTCAGCTTCAGTAATGCTGCGCTCTAAGTTACGAACTAAAATTTTCATGAAAAAACCTTAAGAAGATAGGCAAAAAAACCAAAAAGTACGCGCCTACTCTACTTTTTGTATGAAACAATCTAGATAGTTTAATCGAGATCAATCCCAAAATCTAAATTAATCGACTGTCGCTCAATCAAAGCACTCTTAACCGTTTGCTGTCTGGTTTTATAATGTGTTTCACTTGTACACAAATGTCTTGAAAGATCATTGAGAAAATAGCTTTCGATTTTTCGCCCCTGTTCATCGACTTGTTCCCTCGCCCACGTCACCAAATTTTGCTTGGTTAGAATCAATTCATTTTGTGCACGGGTAAGTGCTACATAAAGCACACGACGTTCTTCTTCAACTTCATCAAAATCCCCTTGAGCTCTTGCGTGTGGATACTGACCAGGTGTCACATTCGCCACGTAACAAACTTTTTGTTCAGTTCCTTTCGCAGAATGTATCGTGATCAAAGTCACAACATCAGTCTCTGATTGACGCTCGATTTCACTGATTGAAACTGGATCAAGCACGTAGGCTTCTAAAAACTCACTTAACTGAGTATGTTTTGAAGCTAACTGTTTCACCAACTCAAAGTCTCCTTGACGACGCCCCCAATCCTTTTTGTAATTTTCACTCAACTGAATTTCTATTGCCTGAATTGCCAAGCTTACGCAAGCTTTAACTTCGGTCTTTAACACATTCAACTGCTTCATAATGAGTAGAGCCTCAGCAGGAATACGTCCAAATTTTTCTAGTTTTTCCGCAATGACGTCATCTTGAGGGTCCTGTAACAACTGTTGCGCTAAACGGCTTGCGCCAACATCACCGACCCCATCCCAAAGCGTCAAAAAACGCATCCATGCAATATCGTCTGAAGGATTGGCAATGACGCGTAGTAAGCTCAGTAAATCCTTAACATGCGCAGTTTCAAGAAGTTTCATACCACCAATAAATCGATATGGAACATTGGCTGCAATGAAAGCTGCTTCAATATGACGAGCTGCAAAACTTGAACGCACCAAAACCATATGATCGCGCCATGGACTGCCTTCTAAAAAATGTCGTTCTTTAATATCTATGGCAATCCATTTAGCTTCATCAAACTCATTCGGGAAAATATGAATTTTAGGCTTTATGCCTGTACCTCGATACGCATTTAAGCGCTTGTCATATTTAATCTCACTTTGATCAAGCAACCAATTTGATAAATCTAAAATTTCTTGAGTAGATCGGTAGTTTTTTTCTAATTTAAAGATCTGTGCTGCTGGCACACGCTCTTTAAAATGATGAATGTTTTCGAAATCTGCTCCACGAAAACCATAAATCGATTGAGCATCATCCCCGACACAAAACAAACTTACTCGATCCTTTAAAGGCTCTAATAGCGCCCATTGCAATGGATTGGTGTCTTGCATTTCATCCACAAGCATATGTCTGCAAATCGAGGCCACATAATCGACTAGTCCCTCAGACTGTGCTAAAGCTGATGCCACGATCGCAAGAATATCGTCATAATCAAGAAAGCTACGTGCCTGCTTTCGAGTTTCATATTCTTTCATGATTTCTGCAATCAGGTCTTTCATTGCTAAGAATTCAGGCATTTGCTTTTCTATGACAACACTTAGCTTTTGACGCGTATTTCTAGCATATGAATACAGATCACATAATTCAGCAGGCTTCGGGAGCTGATTGGGATTCTTCTTATCATCTTTACCACGTATCAAACGAAACATCATGAGTTGATCATCACGATCAATAATTGAGAATTGCGCTAAGCCGAAAGCTTTTGGTATACGACGCAGCAAGTACATACAAAAAGTATGGAATGTTGATGCTCGTAATCCTTTTGCTTGTTCACCGAGTGCCAATTCGACACGCGCCACGATTTCACTGGCAGCACGACGCGTAAACGTCAAAATTTGAATTTGATTGGCGGGTACACCTTGATCAATGAGATAAGCAGCACGTGCCACAATCGTTTTGGTTTTACCACAGCCCGCACCCGCCAACACCAAACTATGTAAGGCTTCTGTGGTTGCAGCTTGTTTTTGTTGAGGATTTAATTCATCAATCAGGCTGTCTAAACTCATCGCTACTCATCAATTTTACAATAACAATAGTTTAACAGAGCTAGATTTAGAAAATACAAACACGCTTCAGTTTTAAACCTCAAAGCCCACTTACATAGAGAATTAGATATACTGCCTTACGATATTTTGTACCGTTAAATCTAAATTCTGAACTGCATTTTTCAAGGATTCTGACAAACTTTGATCCAGTGGATTAATACTACAAATGTGATGAAACCCTTGTTCGTACAATGGTTCTACCCCTTCACCAACTCTACCAGCGAATGCAAATACAGGCTTGTTGTGCCGATATGCAACTTGAGCAACGGCAAATGGGGTTTTACCAAATTGAGTCTGAGTATCAATTTTCCCTTCACCCGTAAATACATAATCAGCTTGCGCAATTTTTTCAGCCAATTGAGTTTCCTCAATGATTAATTCAGCACCGGATCGAATATCTGCGCCTGTAAATGCCATCAAACCAAATCCCAAACCACCTGCTGCACCAGCACCAGATCGATGACGTAAATCGACTAAAAGCTGCTGCTCTACCACCCCTGCAAAGTGTGATAAATTATGATCCAATACTTGCACCATTTCAGGTGTAGCCCCTTTTTGCGGACCAAAAATATACGATGCGCCAAGTGGACCACATAATGGATTGTTTACATCTGAAGCGATAACAATTTCTGTTTTAGTCAATCTTGGGTCGAGTTGTGACACATCAATGGAATCGATTTGGTTTAAGTTTCCACCTGTTGGCTCAAATGCTTCATGATATTGATTAATAAATTTCACGCCCAAAGCATGTGCCATACCCGCACCACCATCATTGGTCACACTCCCACCTAATCCGATGATGATCTTTTTCACACCGAATTCAAGAGCTGCGACAATCAGTTGCCCTGTCCCTACAGTATTAGTGAACAAAGGATTTCTTAAATGAGGTGGTATTAAATGAATGCCATTGGCTTTCGCCATTTCAATGACTGCTGTTTGTCCCTGATCAATTAATCCAAAATGAGTCATGACACGCTCATCAGCGAATGGGCCTTGTACTTCGCACGCGATTTTTAATCCTGATTTTGCCATGACCAATGCATCAATGGTTCCTTCACCACCATCTGCCATTGGATTCAAAATACATTGTGCATCGGGTAAGACTTTATGGATTGCATTTTTCATAATCATGCATACCTGCTCAGCAGGCATGCTTTCTTTGAAAGAGTCGGGAGCCAAAATAAAAGTTTCTATCCTTTGCTGCATACTTTATTGCTATTCTCATATTTAAATTAATTCAGATACTTATTTATTACATTGAGATTTTCAATTTTTCAAATAGAACCCTTATATATATTGTAATAAACTTACAATTCCCCAAAAAAAATAACGGTATAACAATGCAAAAATATCAAATATTTAAAAAAACTTTAGTGCTGTGTACATTCATTTTTGTATGTAATCAAGCTACCAGCTCGTCTGCAACCAATTCACACAGTAGTGAAAATATTCAATTATCAGCACTTTCAGCCAAATGGAAATGTACTGAAGAAATGGATTACATGGGTTATGCTGCGAAAAGCGAAATAGTGTCTGAGTTCAAACCAAATGGTCAATATTTTGAAAAAAATCAAATGACCTTTATTAAAGATAACGAGAAAGCAATTGCTTATACCCAATCTGAAGCTCAATGGAGTTTACAAGAACATATACTCACAATTGATCAAAATAAATTACTGAAATTTGAAATAGACAATGCTCAAGTTGAAGAGCAATTAAACCTTAAATCAGCTTTAGCTGATCCTGATGCTGTGAAATTACTAATTAAAAAACTCGATAACAAAGAAATGATTGCGAATTTCATTCTATTTGATACAGAAATAGAAAATCTCTCAAGAGTATGTGTAAGACAATAAATTTAATGTCATAAAAAAATGCTGACCTAAGTCAGCATTTTCTGTTATTTAAACGTTAAGCTTCAATCCATTTACCATCTTGGTAAATCAAAGACCATTTCGTTTGTTTACCTTCAGGCGTTTCAGAACCAATATATTGCGCTTGATTTTTACGACTAAACTTCACTAAAGTTGGGTTTCCATCAGGGTCAGTATCTGGCGCTTGCAGAATAAACTGATACTTTGGATCTAGCTGTTCAGCAACCGTACGCAATTCCGCAACCTTAGGAGCACGAGTTTCACGCACTTTAGGGAATTTACTTGCTGCTAAGAATAAGCCTGCTGCTCCATCACGTAATACGAAAAAGTCGTCATGTTTCGTTGAGCGCAAATGTTCCATTTTAATCGGGTCGACACGAGGAGGTGCTGGTTGACCATTCTTCAATACTTTACGTGTATTTTCACAGCTTGTGCAGGCAAAATAAGGACCAAAACGCCCTGTCTTTAACTGCATCTCACCATCACATTTGTCACATGGAATTGTTGGACCATCGTACCCTTTAATTTTGAACTCACCTTCTTCAAGCTCAAAACCTTCGCAGTCTGGATTGTTCCCACAAATATGAAGTTTACGACCACCATCAATAACGTAACTATCCATTGCTGTTTCGCAAATTGGGCAACGTTTTTTCGACATTAAATCTGCGGTTTCTGCAGACTCATCATCAGATAATGCGGCCAAGGACTCTACTGGCGTTAAGTTGAGTGTACCTTTACAACGTTCTTTCGGTGGTAAGTTATAGCCAGAACAACCTAAGAATACACCTGTGGTACCGGTACGAATCTGCATCGGACGATCACATTCTTTACAATGCACAGCATCAACTTCAACAGGCTGATTACGGCGCATGCCATTTTCACCCTGTGCAGTAGTCAGACGTTTCTTAAAATCACCATAGAAACTATCTAATAATTCTTTCCAATTACGCTCACCATCTGCAACTTTATCCAGTTGACCTTCTAAATCTGCAGTAAATGCATAATTCATTAAGTTGTTAAAACTTTCGTCCAAACGATCTGTTACGATTTCACCCATCTTCTCTGCATAGAGACGACGGTTATCCAATTTCACGTAACCACGATCTTGAATCGTTGAAATAATCGCTGCATAAGTCGAAGGACGACCAATACCTTTTTTCTCAAGCTCTTTCACCAAAGATGCTTCTGTAAAACGTGCAGGCGGTTTAGTGAAATGTTGCGAAGGATCTAACTTTTGAAGTTGTAGAACTTCACCCACTTTCACAGCAGGCAGTAAAACATCATCATCCGACTTGTTCTGGCCACGTACTTTCGTAAAGCCATCAAATACCAAAGTACGACCTTTAGCTTTAAGCTCTACACCGTTTGCATCGACCAAGATCGTCGAAGACAAATATTCAGCAGGTGTCATTTGACATGCAACAAACTGACGCCAAATCAGATCATATAGACGCTGAGCATCGCGATCTACGCCTGCAAGCTGATCACCCTTCAACGCAACGTTTGACGGACGAATCGCTTCATGGGCTTCTTGCGCACCTGCTTTATTTCCAAAACGGTTTGGCTTTGCAGGAAGATATTTTTCACCATACTCGGTTTCGATATGTCCACGTACCATATTGACCGCATCATCACTCAAGAATGTAGAGTCGGTACGCATATAGGTGATATAACCCGCCTCATACAAGCGCTGTGCCATCGTCATCGTTTTCTTTACAGAGAAACCAAGTCGAGTACTTGCTGCTTGTTGTAAGGTCGATGTGATATAGGGTGCGCTCGGATTAACTTTGGTCGGTTTATCTTCACGGGCAGCAACTTTAAATTCAGCTTCTTTTAAGACATCCAATAAAGCATCTGTTTGTGCTTTGTTTTGAAGTTTTAATGTCTTACCTGACTGTTTGACTGCTTCTAAACGAATATCATCTTTTTTAGATTTGGTATCTGCAAAAACTTGCCAATATTCTTCAGGAATAAAAGCACGAATTTCTCGCTCACGCTCAACCACAAGTTTCGCAGCAACTGACTGTACACGACCCGCAGATAAACCACGTGCGATCTTCTCCCACAATAGTGGTGAAATCATAAAGCCAACAATACGATCAAGGAAACGGCGTGCTTGTTGTGCATTGACTTTATCAATATCTAAACGAGCAGGCTGTTTAAATGCTTCTTGAATGGCATTTTTAGTAATTTCGTTGAAAACCACACGTCTATAACGAGAGTCATCACCACCAATAACTTCTTTTAAATGCCAAGCAATCGCTTCTCCTTCGCGGTCCAAATCGGTTGCGAGATAGACCTCGTCAACCTGCGAAGCAAGCTTTTTCAGTTCTGAAACAACATTTTCTTTACCAGGAAGCACTTCATAGTGTGCTTTCCAACCGTGCTCAGGGTCTACCCCCATACGATTGATCAGTGCCTGTTGAGCTTTTTCAGCTTTCTCTTCAGCAGTCTGTTTGGTACGTGTTACTGGTTTCTTTTCCGTACTTTTTGAAGCACCTGTTGGTAAGTCACGGACATGACCCACAGATGATTTCACAATGTAGTTTGAACCTAAGTATTTATTAATGGTCTTCGCTTTAGCAGGCGACTCGACGATCACTAAAGCACGTTTTTTTCCAGCTTCTGACGATTGAGCTGTAGCGCTTTTGGATGTGGACTTAGGAGCATTCGCCATAGTGAACCGTTATTCCTATAAGATTAAAAAATTAAATTTCAGCCAATTTGTGTAAAAGTGCTTTCATTTCATCAAGTTGTGTAGCATGAAGATCTTCTTCTTCCTTCCAGTACAAACCGACGCAATTAGACTGCATATCAATAGCATAAATCCCTTTTAATGCAATGGGGAAATCATTAAATTTCTCATTCCCGTGAACAACCTTAAGTTTTTCATTTTCAACCAATGCGCGCATTAAAGGTAGGCGACCATCAGGAATGATAACGCTGTAATACGCTACCATACTGGCACGATTTTCTGATGCCATTGGAATATTGGTCCATGAAGGTGCAGCAATCAAACGCGGGTGTAATCCCATTTTTCGCGCTTTCTCACGCATGATCCCCAAAGCTTTTTCTCTTGGATTTACACGTAATCCGAAGATCGAGCCCAGCACAAAAACAACGATAAGAATCGTTATCCAAAGTCCAGCATTTTCCATAGTTCACCTTTTGCTTCTTATATTAGAGTTGCATAAGCCGAATATAAAAGGCAAGTTGAAAATTAAAAATACGATTTATAGCGGCATGAAACCAGTATTGAGACCTGAACCAAATAAGGCATGATGTGGTATAACTCACCTAAGCACAGTGCAACTGAAATAAAAAAAAGCGATAAAATCATCGCTTTTTTCCTAGGCATTTTTAGTTCAAAAACATCTCATGGCTATAAAGTACTTCATGACCATTCCAATAAATATATCCTTTATCAATCATTTCCTTAAGCAATAACCGCACATCTGATTTTGGAAATAGCTGTTCTAATAAATCACGGAGTTCATAAATATCTTTAGGCTTTCCGGATTTTAAAGCATTCAATTTTTGGATGACTTCCAGCTGGACAGGATCTATTTTTTCAAAATTTTTAAACAAATCACTCTGAATATGTTGAATGTCTTGTGACTCTTCAATTTCAGCTAAAATGTCTTTTGCTTCGATATGTAGCTTCGCCAATAACGCATCTACCTGACCAAGCTTGTGGTCTGCTACTACATCTTCATCAACATTCATATCCAATTGAGCCCACTGCTTTAATACCTTTTTACGAAAGGAAATTTGCTCACCTTCTTTTTTAACTACCTTTAAATTAATCAGCATGCCAATCAATTTAGCGCTGTGCTCGTCATTTATTCTCAACGTATTCTCGATCGAGTTTTTAAGCTTAGCTAAGGTGTTGGGCTTCCCTTCCATACGAACCACAACATCACAATACTGCTTTACTTTAAATAAATCATGATTTTGACGAATAGTTTCAACTGAAGGCACGTTGTATTTGAGTTTTGACACAGGTTGCTCTGGTTGTACCTGTATCAAATTACATTGAATGCCAGAAGCTCGCATCATGTCAGCCAACATGGTGCTACAGTCTCGTGCAGAAATCACATCAATCTCTGCGCCATGCTCAACCAATGCCAAGATTTGCCCCACAATCACAGCGTACTCAAATTCTTTTTCTTTTGCCTCAAGCATTTCTAAAATGACAATTTGACCACTACTAATCCAACTCGCAAATTCAGTCAAATCAGTGAGACTGTAATGAAAACTCCCTTTCGAATGAAATAGATAGGTCGTGGTGTAATGTTGCACAATCTCCCGAAATAACGTCGAAGTCGGCATGTTATTTTCAAGATCTATTAGGACAACTTTAGCGCTCATAGGATAAGATTCAGAATTCGGCAAGTGAAAAGACTATTACAACGACCTTCATATCAAAGGTCAAACTATTTACGCATACTTCTTAATAAATAATCAGTATTTATGTCACGTCTTAATAATGTGGCGGTTTATCCAAAATTGGATCAAATGGAGCAACACCATCGTCAGCATGAGTAGCTTCAACACGTTGATACAAAATTTGCATTTGTTTCTTTAAATCGCTGATTTCACGGCTTTGTAATGCAATTTGAATATTTAACTGATCAACTAATTCATCTAAAAATGCAATTCGGACTTGCAAATCTTCTATGGGTGCGGAAAATGACGCCTGCTCATTTAGATTTTTTTGATTCGACATTATAAGTCCTCATCAGGGGATTTCAGGAAACATTATGGCCTATATTACCTTAAGGGACGTCCAACTCGCATTTGGTGGACCGTACTTACTCGACGGCGCGAATTTTAGTTTAGAGCGCGGCGAACGAGTGTGTTTGATTGGCCGTAATGGTGAGGGTAAGTCTACTTTACTTAAACTCATTGATGGAAGTTTATTGCCTGATGCTGGTGAAGTTTCCCTGCAAAATGGCATCACCATTTCTATGCTGGCTCAAGACGTGCCAATGGACTCGGGACGTGTTGCAGATATTGTGGCAGATGGCGCAGGTGAAGCAGCTTCTGTTCTTAGAGCTTATCACGAAGCAAGCGAAGCTTGCGTACTCGGCGATATGGAAGCTTGCGATCGCATGGGTAACTTGCAACATAAAATGGATCAATTAGATGGTTGGGCACTTGAAACTAAAGTGAATTCAATCCTGAGTAAAATGGGGCTTGATCCTGATGCTGATTTAGCTGATCTTTCAGGTGGTCGTAAACGTCGTGTGCTTCTTGCACGCGCACTACTCACCCAACCTGATGTTTTGTTACTCGACGAACCAACGAACCATTTAGATGTTGAAAGTATCGAGTGGTTAGAAAAATTCTTACTCGATCAAAATAATCTAACATTACTCTTCATTTCGCATGACCGTTCATTTGTAGACAGTATTGCTACACGTATTGTGGAACTGGATCGTGGCATCTTACGCAGTTATGAGGGGAACTATTCACGTTACCTCGAACTCAAAGCTGCGCAAATGGAAGCTGAAGAAAAGCAAAATGCGCTGTTCGATAAAAAACTCGCAGAAGAAGAAGTTTGGATTCGTCAAGGCATTAAAGCACGTCGTACCCGTAACGAAGGTCGTGTTCGTGCCCTAAAAGCATTACGTGAAGAATCTAAAGCCCGCCGTTCACAGCAAGGCAAAGTGAGCATGGCCACCCAAGATGCTCAACGTTCAGGCAAAGTGGTCTTCGAGATTGAAAATCTCAGTGTGCAATTTGGCGACAATGCACCGATTATCAAAGATTTCAATGCACTGGTGCTCCGTGGAGATCGTATTGGTCTCGTGGGCGATAACGGTGTCGGTAAAACCACGCTAATCAAAGCAATTTTGGGTCAACAAGAACACTCAGGTACGGTCAAAACAGGGACACAACTCGAAGTGGCTTATTTTGACCAACTTCGTAATGTACTCGATCTTGAAAAATCGGTAAAAGATAATGTGGCTGAAGGGTCAGACTTTGTCGATATCAATGGCGGGCGTCGACATATCTATAGCTATTTACAAGATTTCTTGTTCTCACCTGAGCGTTCTCGTACGCCTGTAAAAGCCCTTTCTGGTGGTGAACGTAACCGTATCTTATTGGCGAAATTACTGCTTAAACCATCGAACCTCATCGTGATGGATGAGCCAACCAATGACTTGGATATGGTCACGCTTGAACTACTTGAGGAGATGCTCAGCGACTACAAAGGAACATTACTTCTTATTTCACATGACCGTGCCTTCATGGACAATGTTGTGACTTCAACTTGGGTATTTGATGGCAAAGGCAATATCGATGAATATGTGGGTGGTTATCAAGACTACCTCATGCAACGTCCTGATCAAACTGTTGTCGATCAGAAATCTGCGGTGAAGAAAGCGGCTGCAAAAGCTGAAGCGGCAGCAACCCCTGCACCAGCGGTGAAAAAAGTAAAACTAAGCTATAAAGATCAACGTGCTTTAGAACAACTTCCTGCTGAAATGGAAGCTTTGGAAAAGGAACAAGCTGAAATTAATGCGCTTTTAGCAGATGGATCTTTATTTGTGACAGATAGTGATAAAGCAACTCAACTTTCAATTCGCCTTACTGAAATTGATGAATTACTTTTAGAGAAATTAGAGCGCTGGGAAGCGCTTGAAAGTCTTGCGAATGGTAGCTGATTACCCTAGTAAATAAAAAACTCCGCGCTTGCGGAGTTTTTTTATTTTGCCAAGTTTGATCACGCTAAGCCAATTACTGCAACCAATGCTGCTAGCACACCTACAATCTTTTTACCTTGTGGAACAAATTTCACCATCAATGCCCCTAAACCCAGTCCAAGAGCATAAATCATTGCCATGGCAGTAATCATGCCTAAAATCTGAACGCCAACATTTCCATTCATCGCTAATTCAGCTCCGTGTGCTGAACCATGAAAAACTGATAGAAACACTGCTGCAACTGGAAAAATTCTGTTCGATTTGGTCCATAAACTTACAGCTAAGATGAACAATGAACTTACAATTCCAATTTCTGCAACGCCATTCGGAATAATTCCATGCGCACCTAAACTGAATCCAGCAACGAGCGCTGTAAGCAAGCCCCATGCCCCAATCATCTTCCAAATTTTAGACATGCTCCACATCAAAACACCGAAACTGAGTGCCATCATCAAATGATCCAATCCTGTAAACGGATGAATGAAGCCCGTCCAAAAATTAGCGTCATGGTGATGATGGCCTGGATGTGCCATTACAAGGCTCGGAACACCTGCCAAAATGAATAGACCGAATTTATTGTATTGTTTCATCCTTTAAGCCCTCTTGTTTAAGCTTTGAATAAACCTTGTTTTTCAATAAAACTGATAATCTCGTTTAAACCATCTTCAGTTTTCATGTTTGAAAACAAGAACGGTTTATCTCCTCGCATACGCTTGGCATCTTGGTCCATCACCTGCAAATTCGCTCCAACCATTGGCGCCAAATCTGTTTTATTGATAATCAGTAAGTCCGACTTGGTAATGCCTGGACCGCCTTTACGTGGAATTTTTTCACCACCAGCAACATCAATCACATATAGCGTCAGATCAGACAGTTCAGGGCTAAACGTTGCTGCCAAATTATCGCCACCACTTTCAATGATAATTAACTCTAGACCATCAAACTTTTCACATAAGTCATCAATCGCTGCCAAATTGATTGAGGCATCTTCACGAATAGCCGTATGAGGACAACCGCCAGTTTCCACCCCCACAATACGATCGGGTGACATGGCTTCATGACGAGTTAAGAAGTTGGAATCTTCTTTGGTATAAATATCATTGGTCACCACCGCCATATTGTATTTATTACGCAATGCACGGCATAAATTTAAAGTCAGTGCTGTTTTACCAGATCCGACTGGTCCACCAATTCCGACACGTAAAGGAGAACGTTCTGACATGATTGATTCCTTATGATAATTTTTAAGATCTAAATAAACGCGAATATTGTGTTTCATGAGACATGCTGAGCATGGCATATTGAGGTAAGGCACTGCTAAGTTGATGATCTTCTATACACATTGCATGCGTTATGGCGTCTGGGACTAAGCCATGTAAATGCCACAAAATTCGTTGACCACTCATCTGACCGAGCGGCACAGTTTTGACTGCGCCAAGTACTTGGTTTTCTAAAACAGTAAACGTATACGCCGTTAAAACATCTTCGATATTCAGATCCAATCGCCCACATAACTGAGCATATACAGGTACAAATCCAAGTTGTTTTTTGACCGTAACGGGCATTTTCAATACATCTTTAATCCATGCGTTCAAGGAAAATGCCAACTGCTGCGATTCAGCCAATAACTCACGACTTTCACGACTGGCTCGATACAACTGCGCCCAATGATTAAACTGCTGTTCATCATCATGGGCCTGCATCAAACGCTTCAATACAGGTAGCTCAAAACGAACCAAAAGCATTTCCAGAACTTCTTCGAAGTACGCAATACTGGATTGCTCATCATGGATCAAACCTTGATCGATCGCACTTTCAACACCTTGCGAATAGCAATAAGCGCCTACAGGCAAAGCTGTAGAGGACAAAGTTAACAGTTTGAGTAAGTGAGCTGCATTAGTGATGCGCATGAGCATGAATCGCTTTGATTGGGCTTAGACGATGATCATGTGCATGCTGAGCATAAGCACCACTTTCTGGCTCAAATGGATGATCCACTTCCGTGACCATTAAACCCAATCCTTCGACCATTTCGGCTAAGACATGATCAGGTTCAAAATATAGTGCACTAGGCGTGAGCATAAGAGGGACATGACGATTCCCTAAATGATAGGCTGCTTTCAAAAGCTCAAATTCAGAAGAAGCTTGAACACACATCAGGCGTTCGGGCAATGCGTCCACCCGCAGTAAGTCACCTGATTCAGTTGCAATAAATGATCCGCCGCGAAGAATACCTGTGCGCGGTAAATCTGCACCAATATCGCACCCTGAAACTAAAGTTGCACGAAAACGGCTCTTTTGTCGTGTATCAAAGTTGAGTTGCACAGTTTCGAAAGCTTGATCTTCTGTCACTGCTTCTATTCTTTGAGTATAGATTTTCATGCCTTTCCTATTGTCGCTTGAATACTTTGCTTTAATTTCAACTCGCGAAATGTCTTGTTCAACATCAATCCATTTACGCATCAAAATTAAGCATTATTCATGCCAACATGAAATCTATTGGTGCATCCCCTTCTTCTTATTAAAGAATATTCAATGATCTATAAAAATGTTTAAGCCCAAATCACCAAGATTGCTGCAATCACAACTAAAGCTAATCCCCAATGTTCGGCTTTCGCTAACTTTTCTTTAAAGAAATAAGCGGAGATCAATAAGCTAAACAAAATCTCAATCTGACCGAGCGTTTTGACCACTGGGACACTCATCATACTCATGGCAGTAAACCATCCGAGAGATGCCATAAAACTACATACACTGACTTTAAAGATCAGTCCTAGACGTTGCCACATCGCCAGCAAGGTTTGACGACGGAATAAGCTGAGATACAAAAGCATGCTCAGACATTGAAAGCCAATCACCGACAGTAATACCCATGCAGCACGATGAATTGTTGGCAACATTGTCAGTTCAAGACTGGCCTCTCTAACCAATAGTGAAGTGATAGCAAAACACAAACCACTCACGATGCCAATCATCAGTGTTTTGGGTGAAAATCCAGTAAAACCATGTCCCCGACTCAACAGAAACACAGCAAAACCACCCAGTAACACCCCAAACCATGCCAACCATGACAAATGATCAGAGAGAAAAGCAACGCCAATGATTGCAGCTAAGATCGCTTCACTTTTAGCCAGTCCCACGCCAATGGCATAGTTTTTTTGTTTAAATAACTGCACCATCAATGCAGTGGCTAAAATTTGGCTAATGCCTGCGATAAAAATATAAACCCAATATTTTGTCGTAAATTGAACAGTCGCTGTTACAGGTGAGAAGTGATAAAGGCTACTCAAATAAATCAATGCAAAAGGCAAGGCGAAGATAAAGCGTGCAAGGGTGACGCCCCATACATCGACAGTGGTACTCAATTGTTTTTGAAAGGCATTGCGCCAAGCCTGCATAAAAGCAGCCATGAGGGTAAAGAGAATCCAACTGAACGCCATAAAAATATCACTTTAATGAGTAGGACTGACGGGTTTTATTCTATGCCTCATCCAGTGTAATGACTAATCAAAAAAGGATTGTATGTAGATAGCATAAAGTTTGATTTTATTCGTTAGATAAAAAGATGATATTTTTTGAGCTAACATTCCTCGTGTAACTGTCACCTAAATCAGTTGAAGTAACATGGTATCTAAATTGCATAACATTGAGATCACTGATAAATTTATCACATGAATATTTTTATATGTTAAAAGTATGTAATTAGACCCTAAGTCTAATTGCAAGATGCTGCCCCTTAATGCAGTATTTACTTATAAAAAAAATGATTTATCAGTGACGATATTTCACCCTATACCCGATAGCCGGAAGCCATCTCAGGTAAGGACCTACAATGACCAGCTTACAATATTATCAAACTATTTTTGATAAAGCGGGCGATGCAATTTTTGTACATGATATTGGCAGTGTCCAATTTATGGATGCCAATGAAGCCGCTGTAGAACTTACTGGATATAGTAAATCTGAATTGACACAAATGAACGTTGAAAAGATCAGTGCTTTTCAACATGGTTTTGATTTGCATCATGCACTCCGAAAAGTTCAACAGGCCGCCAATACAACAGACGAAGCAATCACATTTGAATGGTTAATAGAGTCTCAAGACCAACGTCATATCCCAGTTGAAGTATGTCTTAAAAAAGTTGAGATTGAAAATGAACCAAAGCTTCTCGCTCTAGTACGTAACATCAGCGAAATCAAAAAGTATCAATATGCTCTACAGTCTAAAGATCAATATTTCAAAATGCTGCTTGAGCATTCGGGAGATGGAATTGCTATTCTCGACTTACAAGGCAAACTACTTTATGCCAGCCCATCATTACAAGGTATTCTTGGTTATCGGGATCGCTTTGTACTCAATAAGAATGTGTTAACTGCAATTCATCCTGATGATCGTATTAAAGTCAGACAGCTTCTATTTAAGAAAACAGAACAACGTGCAGTTGGTGTGATTCATTACAAAATCTTGCACCACAATGGAAAATGGCGACACCACGAGGCAACCTATCGTAACTTATTAGATCACCCTGATATTCAGGGAATATTGGTGAATTATCGTGATATCACTGAGCGTATTGAAGCTGAAGAAAAAGCACGTGCTCGTGAAAAGCAACTTGGTCATATGTCACGTTGCAAAACGATGGGCGAACTGGCTACAGCGCTCGCCCACGAATTAAATCAACCACTGGCTGCACTCAACAATTACGTTGGAGGTAGTATTATTCGCATTCAAAACGGTTTAGCCAACACACAAGAGACTCTTGATGCCCTCAATGCTGCTTTAAATCAAACACATCGCGTCAATGGCATTATTCACAGCATGAGAAGCTTTTTACGTAAAGGCGAAGCGAATTTCCAGATTCATTCTGTGAGTCATCTTATTCAAGAGTTACATCCTTTGATTAAGCTTAAAGCAGATCAAGGTGGATGTACCATCCATTATGAATTAAGTGTTTCGCCTATTTTTATATCAGCAGATGAAACGCTCTTTAGCCAAGTCATTATCAATCTCATCTTCAATGCGGTCGATGCTCTACAAACTAACCCTGAGGGTGAAAGGGACATTTATATCCGCACTTGGCAACATAACCAACATGCTCGAATTGCAATTGCAGATAATGGGCCTGGACTCGAAGGGCAAAATCCAGAACAAATTTTTGAATCTTTCTATTCAAGTAAAAACAACAGCATGGGTATTGGCTTAACTCTGTCTCGAAGCATCATTGAAAACCATCATGGTTATTTATGGGTCTGTGAAGGTGAGTCCGGCGCTATTTTTAATATCTCTCTGGCAGCACAGGAGCGTACAAAATGTATTTAACCAATTCTCATGTTCCCGAGCCCATTGTGTATGTGATAGATGATGATCAAGACATTTGTAATTCACTCACATGGTTGCTCGATTCCGTGCAACTCGAAACCAAAACATTCAATAGTGCTACTGAATTCCTGAATTATCAGCGCCCGCAAACGCCTGCATGTTTGATTCTTGACATTCGTATGCGAGGAATGAGTGGCTTGCAATTACAACAACAATTGAACCAACAAAAAACCCGTATGCCGATCATTTTCATGACTGGCCACGGCGACATTCCAATGTCGGTCAACGCGATGAAAGCTGGAGCATTTGATTTTTTAGAAAAACCTTTTAATCCACAACATATGCTTAATCAAATCCAAGCCTGTCTACAACTTGCTGAACAAGATTTTATCGAAGAAGAAAAACGTCAAGAACAGATGATTAAATTGAAATCTTTATCACCAAGAGAAAGTGAGATTATCAATTTATTGGTCGATGGACTTTCGAGTAAACATATTGCACAAATGTTGAATATCAGCCATAAAACAGTAGAAATTCACCGCACTCATATTCGTCAGAAGTTAGGAACTGAATCTATCGCACAGATCGTCAATATGGTCTTGATGTGTCGTGATCGCTCAGTACCGGCGATGGGTTAACCATCGCCTGAGCGGGAGAAAGATGATATGTTCGATTAAAAAAAACGATCAAAATGAATTTGTTGTTGTGGAATACCAGCTTGGTGAGCCATTTGTTCAATTGATTTCACCATCGGTGGTGGACCTGCACAATAGATTTCATGCTCAATCAATTGTTCACCTAATACATCTTGAATGACATCATGAATAAAGCCTGAACGGATACCTTCAATGAATTCAGAGGAGGTTGCAGGTACATAATTGAGGCGTTCCCCTAATTCTGTCCAGTCACGTAATTGATTTTCAGTGAACAAATCACGCTGTTCACGTCCACCATGGAAAAACCAGACTTTGTGATTTTTCAAATGTGGATTGACTGCAACACCACGTGCAATCGCTAACATGGGGGCAAGACCTGAACCGCCTGCCACACAGACAATCGGACGAGGTTGTTCTTGTAAATGTGCTAAACCGTATGGACCATCAATTTGTATTTCTGCTTGTTCACGCAACTGTTCATCAAACAGTACATTGGTCATCTTACCATCAGGAACACGGCGGATTTGGAAGACCCATAAACCGTCGTCATTCGGCAGATTGGACATCGAATAGGCACGAAGTAACTCTTGATTCACCCAAACTAAGGCATATTGTCCTGGGATAAATTGTGCAGGTTCATCGGATTGCAAATGCACTTCCAAAATATCATGAGTCACCAATTGCACATGTTTAAGCTTCACTTTTTGTACTTTTGGAATCACTTTGGGTACGCATTTTTCATCTAAACGAAGCTTAATCACGCAATCCGATTTAGGACGACATTGACACGCCAGTAACCGACCTTTACGTTTATCACGATCGCTTAATCCAGGTGCATCTGCCCATAAATTTTCCACTTCACCTGACAGGACTTCGATTTTACACGTCCCGCAACCACCAGCATTACATTCGTAAGGAATGCCTAACCCTTCACGTAAGCCACCGCGGAGCAATACATCATCCGCTGCGCAGTTGAATGTGCCTTGACCTTCAATTTGAATTTTATACATCGGCATCACTCTACCAAATAGACTTTATCTTCACGCACGATGGATTGATAGGTTTTCAGTGGAATCGTACATGGCGCCCCACAAGGTTCACCTGTTTTGATATCGAATGCACCTGCATGAAATGGGCACTCCACTTCACAGCCATCAATTTCACCATCTGCCAATGATGCATCACCATGTGTACAGGTATCATCGGTGACATAGAACTCGCCATCTTCTAAGTGAAATACTGCCAATGGCGGATAACCGTCAATGATGACTTGTAGTCCCTCACCCTGTTCCAAATCAGAGGTTGAACACAAAAATTTCTCAGCAACATTGGTCATTTTAATGTTCATTGGCTTAACTCCTCTATGGGTGAATCTGTGGCTTCAGGACCTAGAATGTGATAACCACCATCGGCATGAATCACACTGCCTGTCAGTAATTTTGCTTTCGGGCTACACAACAAACTTAATGCTTGTGCGACTTCCTCTGCATCCGCAATACGCCCTAACACATGGAAACGTCCTGCCACGCGGTCCGTCTTGGTACGGTCTCCGCCAGAGATCATTTGCATTGGTACTGACCAAGTCCAACCTAATGAGAGTGCATGTACACGAATACCATCTTGCGCTAGATCAAGCGCCATGCTTTGTGTGAGTTGTTCTAAAGTTGCTTTAGACGCTGGATAGACCCAGCGTTCTTTTTGTGCAATGCGTGCACTGACACTGCTAATATTGATCACTGCACCATCAACGCTGGCCTGCAGCAAAGGTCGACATGCCTGGACCAGTGCTGCATGACCAAACACGGTCACATTAAAAGTATTTTGCCAATCTTGACGTGTTGAGGCAGATCCATGATCTTCATACAAACACGCCAAATTCACCAAAATATCTAACTGTGTTAATTTGGCACTTAATGTGCGAATACTGTCATCATTAGCGAGATCTAAAAATTCATATTGCGCTTGGGTTGCGTCTGCCACTTGCTGACCTTGTGTTTGATTAATGTCGGCAACAATGACTTGTGCACCTAAGCTTTTTAATTCTTGCACCACGGCTTGACCAATGTGCGTTGCACCACCTGTCACCAGGACCACTTTGCCATTTAAGTCTGTCATGAAACCTCCTTGTACTCAAGCCATTCATTAAATTGACCTTTGCAGAACAACAGTGGACGTTGGTTACTGTGACGACATTGCTCAATTTTTCCTAAGAAAATTTGATGATCGCCTGCTTCAATTTGTTGTTCACGTTTGCAAACAAACTGCACCACACAACCTTCTAAAATAGGTGCTTTCGAACCTTGAATTTTCCACGTACCATACTGAAATTTGTCCGCAATCGGCTTAGCGAAGTTTAAGCCTACTTCCTGCTGATGTGCACCTAAAATATTAATGGCGAAGTATTCAGCATTTTCAAAAATAGATCGGCTTGGAGAGTGATTGACTAAGCTCCATAACACCAATGCAGGATCTAAAGACACTGAACTAAAGGAATTAATCGTCAACCCTACAGGTTGTTGATCTTGGTCTAGGCAAGTGACGATCGCCACTCCTGTCGCAAAGCCACCAAATGCCTGACGGAGCGATTTCGCTTCCGCCAGATCAACATCCTGCCAAAGTAATTCAGGCAGCTGCATGTTGAAACTCCTTTCGTGACAAGTATTCTTTTGCCCCAGCTTCACCATCTACCGCTGGCCAGAAACCACATGGATTGTTGAAATGCCCCATAAAATCATCTGCAATGGCTTGGTTTTGCGATGCTGCGCCTAACACTTGCAATAAGCTTTCACTTGGTGGGTTTAACAGCAAGTTGGTAAATTCTGTGGTATAACGACCTGACTTTTCCCAGAATTGCTCGAATACTTCTGTCATCCAATCTGCACTAAAGTCTTCATCACCTCGTGCTAAAATCGCAGCTAAATAATGCTCCACCATACGAGTTGCATTGTTTGCGCCTTGTCCTGCGATTGGATCATTTACAATGACAGTGTCTCCAATCCCCCAAATTTTTGCACCGTTATCTAAGGTTGCAACAGGATCTCGAACTTCAGGGCGGAATGCACCTTTGAGCCATGCATTTGGATCACTTAATTCCATATTATCGACCATACGGAAGCTTTGATCTGGTGTTACTTTGGCAACCGCTTCTTTCATGCGTTGGACCATTTCTTCGCCAGACGTCACATCATCGAAGATATCCATTGGACCATTCGGTACACATTCAAATAAGAAACTACGACATGGACCATGCGTGTGACTATAGAACGGCATACTGAAGTATTCACCTGCACCTGCAACAAAATTAAAATGCAAAGTCTGAGATGGTTGACCTTGCCAACTATTTGGACCACACAAATCATCACCTACGACGAGTGCAGCAGCCAATTTACGTGGCGGCGTTTGATGCACTGAACGTGTTTCATTGCGTTTGAATAAACTCGTGATATTGCCCTTACCTGCCGCCAAAATCGTCAAATCATTTTCAGCAGTGATTACTTCCAAATCTTCTGGACTGACATTTTGAATGATGAGCTTGCCACCACGGCGCGGATATTCCTCTAACCAACGGTGATATTTGGTTCGTTGGTCCATGGCAATACCGTCATTATCATGTAAAAAACCAGTCACAGGTAACATGATATCGCCGTTTGGTGCACGAAAATCGACATGCAATGCTTGACCACGATGCGCTTTCCCATCCCAGAAATTCAAACCAAGTTTGCGTTCAAACTCTAATGTATTGGCGAAGAACATCGTGGTACTGACCATACGACCGTGTAACAATTCATCCGCAGGGCGATCTACATATAAAGTGACATCATATTTATTTTCGAGTAGCGAGAACGCGAGTAATAAGCCTGCTTGTCCACCACCGATAATTGCAATTTTTCTCATCTTAAATTCCCCTTAGGCCGTATTGATTCAGTGCCTATTTAACTGTGTTCGGATAGGGTTGATTGAAGGTCAAATTCAATTCGACGCGTTCAAATTTCCATTCACCCTGCTCATTCCGACTTACTTCTGTTTTATAAAATCCACCTAAGCAACAGGTCGTTGCAGGTTTAACTTGATCTGTTGCGGCTGTTGTTGATTCCTCGGCTAAATTACAGACTTCCCATAACATCCAAGTTGCCTTTGCATGGTCTTGATCTAGGAGCTGTATATCGGGCATGGCCATAATATGTAAGCTCCATAACACTTGAGCCTCTGCAATATTGGACAATGCCTCTAAAATATTTTGACGTCCTTGATACTCCCCAAAACCCTTAGCACACCAAACGGCATTTTGGTGAAATACATGCTGTAAAATGGCTGGATTGTTGCGCTGATCAGCCGCTGTTGCATAGCGACCGATCAGGCCACGAATCGCCTCGCAGGCCTCCAGATAATGCAAACGCTGTTCTAGATTGTGCTGGCTCATCCTGTATTCCTCTTAAACGTTGACCATGTCACCAGTTTCATAAATGAAACGGTTCTCCGCAAATGCATACGGTACGCCAACTGAACCCTTATAAAGCTCGATGTGTGGTGCAACTTCAGCAAAGCTGAGACTTAACCAATACAACTTATGAAGCTCTTCAGGTAAGGTCCCTAGGACATATTGATCGAGTGCGGCAAGTAGCTTGCGCATTTCGGGCAAAATAGCATCGTAAAATGCTTGCAATTCTTCTTTGGTTGAGTTCAAACGCGCTTCATGGCGTTGCTTACCCGTTCCTAAAGCCCATTTCGCAACAAAAGGTTCTAAGCTTGCAAAGTCAGCTGGCAATTGTGAAATGATGTTTGACATGTGCATTCTCCTTATGCGCGATTCAGGTATTGTTCAAGAACGTGGTAACCGTGACGAATCAGGATTTCTTCGTCTTGTAGATGCATCACTTTTTTCGCTCGAGACTCAAGTGCTTCTTGGGTATCTTCCATGGTGGCAGTATCTTCTAACCACGCATTACGTTGTAATACTTGTGCAAACTCTTGCGCCCAACGCTCTGAATAGGTTTTCGCTTTAGGCAGGTAATAGCGACCCTCCCAACGGGTTTGGTTATGGCCGACCGGCCAGAACTGATGGGTGAACCATACTCCTTCAGTCACATGCACCAAGATATTCGGGAAAATGACAGATAATTCAAACGAGAAGTCATCACGATCATTTGGATTGACTGATTTAGGTAGCTGAACACGTTCATAGTGATTCACCAATGATGCGCCAGTGATCTCACCTGACAATGCAGCCGCTGGTTTTGGATTGGCGTTTTTGGTTAAGCACACAGCGCAAGTACGATGATCACCAAACAATTGCACTTCTTGTAAACCTGATGCGAATACATTCGGGAAAGAGCCTGCATGAATGGTCGCCACGTGATACGCTTCAGCAAATGCGTCATGAGCGACTTTCCAGTTACAGTTCAGAACTGTGTTATAGGCAAAGCATTCTTCCATTTCATGGAATGGATAACCGCCTAAATGCTGTCCCATACCGCCTAAGAATTCTTCTACCGATTGAGTGCCGTCATTATCCAAATTGATGAAGATAAAACCTTCCCACACTTCGGTGCGTATTGGTGCTAAACCGTTATGACCTTTGTCAAAGCAAGATGTGAATTTTTCTTCTTCAGGTACGCTGACCAAATCACCTTTAGCATCGTAAACCCAACCGTGGAAACGACACGTCACGACTGCGGCTTTGTTTGAACCAAAGGTTTCATTGCCGGTTTCCACCACAACTTTGTTACCACGGTGTGAACAAATATTGTGGAATCCACGGATTTCACCATCTTTACCATGCATTAAAATGACTGAGGTTTTAGCAAAATCTAAGCGTTTAACTTTATAGTCGCCTTTCTTTGGTATTTCTTCTACACGCCCCACTTTCAACCAAACTTTTGAGAAAACTTTTTCAATTTCTTCCTGATAGATCTCTGGCGAAATACATGGTTCGGTTGGAATAGGCTCAATACCAAGTTCTGGATATAAATCGCCCCAACGGAGTTTTGCATTACTGTTCATATGACATTCCTGTTCAAGTTCTCGTTTCTAAGTTTTAAGTTCAGTAAATTTCATGCTTTTTTCGAACAGCGTTTGAATCACCCGAATCAACCGCCGTTCACGTGATGAATTAAAGTTGGTAATGTTCGCGAACTAAGTTTGCGATCCCCAATTTTTCTAAAATTGGCATTGGGCATAAGAAGGTTGCACGTACCATTCCTGGTAAACGGCTGATTTCGATAGAGCCTGTAATTGTGCAACGGTTCATAACCTCATCCACACTTAAACCTGTGACTTTTGCCGCTCGATTTAAAGCATTGTCCGTTGCATCATTGAGGTTCTTACCTGTTCCCATAAATGTGATTGGACCACTTTCCTCAATTTCAGTTTGTCCCCAACGCGCACCTAAAGCTTTCACTTTTTCACGCTCTTCCTTGGTAAATGGACGTGCCATTGGTGGTAAGTCATCTGGTGCTTGAAGTAAAATTGGACCATCAATAGTTAAGCCTTTAATCACTTCCACTTGTAATTCTGTTTCGCCTGAAACGTCCGTGGCATGCCCTGCAATTTCACCATTGCCTTGTTGCGCATGCATATCTCCCATGTAGACACCTGCACCTGGTACTTTCACAGGGCAAATCAAAATACAGCCTGGACGAATCGAATTGGTATCCATGTGACCGTCAGTTTTGGCTGCGATAAGCTCTTCTTCAGTCATCCCGAATTTATGCGGTGCATTAATCAAGTACTGACCGAAGTCGTGACAGTTATGAGAGTCTGGTAAATCACGTGAAGGTGTCGTACCAATATTTCCGAGGAATGGACGCATGTGTGCAGCAACACCCGGCATGTCAGCACGCGCTAGTGATAGAATAGAATGCTGTGCAGCATGTTCAGGTAATGCAGAAAGCTCATTGGCATTACCAGCTAACTTGTTGGCAATCTCTTGATTGACCGTCAAACTCACTTTATTTTCTTCGTCCAACACGATCACATAACCATGTGAAAAGCGAAAAGCACTGACTTCTGCACCACAGTTTTTACAGTGAATCGCGTCGTCGCCAATCCCTTCTACATAACTTGCAGGCTGTTCAGTACCACATGCCTCACAATATTTCGCAACAAACGGATCGCCTTTATAACGCCCCTCAACAAATTGCATCACACCAGATGAGGTCGCCGTAGAGGTCACATGCATGTGTTTTATCTTTAAAGCGACAGCATCGCCCACCTCTGCACCTTCAATAAAGACAGGCAGTGTTACTTCATGCCCACCTTGGAATGCAGGTGTAATCATGGGACCCCAGCATCCTGGAGGTGTACCAGTTTTAAGTGTCCCACCATTTTTTAAAGGGCCAAGCATACGTTGGCTCGGTCCGACGATACCGCCTGAAAACTCATTCACCACTAAATAATCGACAGCTCCAGCACTGCCTGCTGCATATTCTTGATTCTCAATTTTCATGGCCTTACCTCTATATGCTTGCTCTAATGTTTGGGTAACAATGTTTTAAAATGGAATGGTGATATCAATTGCGAACTTCTGACCTTCTGGTCGGTTTTCAACATCAAATTCTTTTTGATATTTCGCTGCGATTGCATACCCTTTAGGGAATTGATAGCGAACCTGTGGTCCTACGCTGGCTGCTTTAGCTTTAAAATCACCTAAAACAGCACCTTCACCTGAGTCACCTTCAAGCTGACGATGTACGTAACCACCAACACCAACCGCCAAAGGTCCCATGTGTTTCGCGACTAAGTAATCGACATGCAAAGCATTACCCGACTCGTATTTGGTATCTTTATTCTCGAAATTGATGTCATACATCCACTTGGTACTGACTTCGATACCTTGTTTATTTAAGTATGTGGTCGAGATAATCGGTTGAATGGTGTAATAATTACGTCCAATATTTGCGAGTCTATTTTTGTTGTAAGAGCCAACTGGAATATAAAAGTCGACACCTGTCGCCACATGCCAATCCCCTTTATGCCAACCCAATAAGAATGGATCGATAATGAGATCACCCATTGCCATGTGATCATCTTGACGACCACCTAATGTAAGATCTGCATGGGCATATACAAGGAATGCATGCATGCCCCATGTCGCGCCTAAAAATGTTTTGTCACTGACATAGACACCACGAGCAACTGTGGCAAAAGTATCAATTTTAAAATCATCAAATACTGGATGATCATTTTTAAATTTATCTGCGTTGTAGTATTGGTTATAACTGACGAGATACATCCCAGGTGGCGGCATTGCGCCACCAAAAAAACTCTCTGTCCCATCTGGATAAGCACTTCCGCCATTTTCAGCGGCAAGCGCTAAACTTGCGCTACTGAAAAGACATGTGGTCAATGCCACAGAAGTTAGATATTTCCTTACCATTTACCGCATCCCCCTCGTTGCTAAATTCCTTGCTGGCGATGTTCTAAATCGTCTAGCGCATGTCTTAATCTAGTCTTGAAAGGAGGCTGGGAAATATAAGGATGAATCTATGTTGAATTAAGGGATTATCTTGTAGAAATATTGATTTATTCTCACTGGTATAGAGGTTTTAGAGAAATAAAATAGGTTTTCTTCACTATAGTGATAGGTAAAATCCCCTATAAATGTGAATGATTTTTTATTTAAATTACATGTTTTGAAACATTTGAAAGTTAGCGTTGTCATATCGCTGTTGTACTTTGTAGAACACAGAGCAGCTAGATGTGCACAATCATGAATATTAAAAGCAACTCCATCATCGGCGTGGGCATCATGTTGATTGATCAACGTCAAAAAGTTCTATTGGGTTATAGAAACAAAAATGATGAACCTGCCTCATGGTGTTTCCCGGGTGGAAAAATGGATGCCCATGAATCAATTGAAGATGCTGCAGTACGCGAATTGTTAGAGGAAACTGCTTTAGATCTGAGTCAATATATTGAGTCTATTCAACCCTTAAATACGATCATTGATCAAAATGCTGAGGCGGTGAAGATTACGTTCGGAACGATTTATCAACTTTTAGATGAACGTTTAAAAACTCAAATTTGCGTGACAGAATCTGAGATTTTTGAGCGTTGGGAATGGTTTAGCATTGATGAGCTTCCACAACCACTTTTTTCTGAAACTGAAGTCATGATTAGACATTGGCTCAAACAATTTCAAGATAAAAAATGGTCTGTATATTCCTTGTCTAAGAAAGATTAGTTTTAATAAATTAATTTCAAAATTATTTTATAAAGGTATCTTTATTTATTTCATATAAAATATGATTTTCAAGAATATGCCCTGTAGGTAATTCTGGATGCTTGAATTGCTTAACTTCGGTCATACCTAGCCTTTTCATAACTGCTTCTGAAGGCTTATTTGTCAAAGCTGTAAATGCAACTACTTTATTTAAATTAAGCTCTTCAAAAGCATATATCAATGCAGCTCTTGCACCTTCTGTTGCGTACCCCATTCCCCAATATCTTTTTAATAACCGCCATCCAATTTCAACACATGGAGAAAATTCGAATAACACTGGTTGATTGTGCAATCCAATAAAACCAATAAACTCACTAGTATCTTTCAACTCTACAGCCCAAAAGCCCCACCCGTTTCGTTCAATTAACTCATAAATTTTTTCCGCCATCTCAATATTCTGTTGTGGGGTCAAAACTTCATGAAAATATTTCATAACATCTGGATCTAAACCCATTTTTATAAAAGATGAGTAATCTGCTTCCTTCCATTGTCTTAATATTAGTCTCTCAGTTTCAATCATTAGAGTACCTCTATGAATCTATTAAATTTAATATTTCTTGTGCTTGGAAAACTTCTAATATCGATTAAATTTAAAATTTATATATTTTAATTCAGTGTTTAATTTCTTTTAGCAAACGCGTTTATTCCGCTGAAATTTTTATGTATTTAAAATAAATCGATGAATTCTATCTAATGATAAAGTCTTATTAATTACATAAGACTTTATCACCTATCACAGTAATTATCTTTTCTAGAGACAACTTTAAAACAAGAAATACCGCTGTGCCATCGGCAATACTTCCGCAGGCTCACAGGTTAGCAATTTCCCATCGGCTCGCACTTCATAAATTTCAGGATCAACCTCCATCACAGGACAATAGGTATTTAGTTTCATATCTTTCTTCTGAATATCGCGTGTACCTTTACATGGACTGATCAACTTTTTCAGACCCAATTTTTCATGTACACCTGCCTCAATGGCGACTTGGGATAAAAAGGTGATACAGGTGTTATGCACACCGCGCGCATTTGCCCCAAACATCGGACGATAATGCACAGGCTGTGGTGTTGGAATCGAAGCGTTAATATCTCCCATCGGCGCAGCTGCAATCATGCCACCTTTAATAATCATCGAAGGCTTCACCCCAAAAAATGCAGGCTTCCACAACACTAAATCGGCAAGTTTCCCCACTTCAACCGAGCCAATTTCATGGCTTAAACCATGCGTAATGGCAGGGTTAATTGTATATTTGGCGATATAACGTTTGACCCGATTATTGTCATGTGTCGCATTATCACCCTCTAAAGGTCCACGCTGCACTTTCATTTTATGCGCGGTTTGCCACGTACGAATCACCACTTCACCGACACGCCCCATCGCTTGCGAGTCTGATGACATCATGGCAATGGCACCTAAGTCCTGCAAAATATCTTCCGCAGCAATGGTTTCACGGCGAATACGACTTTCTGCAAATGCCACATCTTCAGAAATCGCAGGGTCTAAATGGTGACAAACCATCAGCATATCCAAATGCTCATCAATCGTGTTGATGGTATACGGACGAGTTGGATTGGTGGAAGATGGCAACACATTCGGCTGACCAATGGCTTTTAAAATATCAGGCGCATGTCCACCGCCTGCACCTTCGGTATGGTACGTGTGAATGGTACGATTTTTAAATGCCGCCAAGGTTTCTTCCAAGAAGCCACTTTCATTTAAGGTATCGGTATGAATCGCCACTTGCACATCAAATTCATCGGCAACACTCAGGCAATTATCAATCGCTGCCGGGGTTGAACCCCAATCTTCATGCAATTTTAAACCGACCACACCTGCTCGAATTTGCTCACGAATCGGCTCAGGCTGACTCAAATTGCCTTTACCCAATAAACCAATATTCATCGGTAAATCATCAATGGCTTGCAGCATGGTTGAAATATGCCACGGACCCGGTGTGACAGTGGTTGCAGAGGTTCCTGCCGCAGGGCCTGTACCACCACCAATCATGGTGGTCACACCGGACATCAGTGCGGTTTCAACTTGCTGCGGGCAAATCCAATGAATATGCGTATCGACACCGCCTGCGGTGAGAATCTGTCCTTCACCAGCGATCACTTCCGTCGCTGCACCAAGTGGAATGGTGATATCTGGTTGAATATCAGGATTGCCTGCTTTCCCAATTTTCCAAATACGACCGTTCTTCAGCCCCACGTCAGCTTTAACTATGCCCCACCAGTCGACAATGAGTGCATTGGTAATGACCGTATCGGCAACATCGTCTGCCAACAGTTGTGATTGTCCCATGCCATCACGAATGACTTTACCACCGCCAAACTTCACTTCCTCACCATAGGTAGTGAGGTCTTGTTCAACTTCAATAAACAGCTCAGTATCCGCGAGACGAACTCGATCACCTACCGTTGGACCAAACATTTCCGCATAAGCACGGCGTGACATTTTCATTATTATTTTCCCTTAATCCAACTTACCCATAACACGACCCGCAAACCCATACACCTCACGCTTACCTGCGAGTGCAACAAGTTCAATATCTCGACTCTGTCCTGGCTCAAAACGCACCGCTGTACCTGCCGCAATATTCAGTCGATATCCTCGTGCTAACTCACGATCAAACTGCAACGCATCATTCGCTTCAGCAAAGTGATAATGTGACCCAACCTGAATCGGTCGATCCCCTGCATTTGCTACCGTCATTTTGAGCGTTGCCCGTCCGACATTCATTTCAATGTCTGTATCGGACGTAATGATTTCACCTGGAATCATATTTAATTTTTCCTCTCAGACATCACACAATCGGTTGATGTACAGTGACCAGTTTTGAACCATCAGGAAATGTCGCTTCCACTTGGACCTCTGCGATCATTTCAGCTACGCCTTCCATTACTTCATCCCGTTTTAGCAATGTTGTTCCAAAATGCATGAGGTCACTCACACTCATTCCATCACGTGCACCTTCTAATAGTGCGGCAGAAATGTAAGCCACTGCTTCTGGATAATTCAGCTTTAAACCACGGGCCTTGCGTCTTTCCGCTACAAGCCCCGCAGTAAAAATCAGCATTTTGTCTTTTTCTGTAGGTGTTAGTTCCATAATGCTTTCCTCACTATCTTTAAATATTGATGCAAGATGTGTGCTCAAATGTTTGTGTTAAAACAACTTAACTAGGTTGCTATGACAAGAATAAATTTATGTGCGCCAAATTCTTGGGAACTCTTCATCAAGATCAAACCAATAACGACGAAGCTTTGCACGAATTGCAGCAAATGCATCATGACACTCACGTACATCATGTCCGAGATAACGTGCGGTCACGACGTAACCGAGTAACGTCAATGTGACGTTAATATTCATACGCATGATTAATTCACGAATTTGATCAATATGTTGATCAAGATAGAAATTTGACCGGTATTGTTCTGGAGGCACTGCCCAAAAACTGGCCATCACTGCATGACCGTTCATCCCTAAACAAGACTTTAACCAACGATCATTGCCTTTAAAATTTAAACAGTCTGCAACCAATATTTTCTGATTTTGATAAAGCTGAAATTTATTTTGGTAAGCACCCTGCGAGAAGGTTTCATGTCGTGCTTGCCGTCCAATTACCAACATATCCCAACCGATAAAACTGGCAGCAGCGTCCAAACGTACGATCGTCTCTGAATTTGCATTCGCACCATTAAAGAGCATCGTCTCTTGAGGAAGCCATTCGAAAATCGCCTCATCTTGTACATGAATATGAATATGTTGAAATGCTTGTTTAAGATTGGTTTTGTACCACTTCCCTGCGCCAGGTGTGGTAACCAAAGCATGCGAATCCTGATCTATTTTCATTTCAAAGGTGAGATGATCTCCACCAGCAATTCCAGCAGGTGGATGAACAATAATGGCATGACATACTCCTGTTTTTTCAGGCCACAGCATCTTTTGCACGCGAACAGGTCCAAAGTGCTTACGATGCGCCAAAATTGTGCGATTTGAATCTTTGGTAAAACCTAACTCTAATTTAGCAAACCAATACTGTGCATTTTTGACTGGCTCATTGAACAATACTTGATTCATTCACGGTCATCTTCGTATTCATATCATTTTCAGTAAATGTTCTGCAAAAATTGCACCAAGTTTGCTCAAGCTAATTTTGGTTAAAGGTTTTTAGGCACTTAATGTTGTTATTGATGAGTAATTCATGTGAAAAATCTAAGAACGTTTTTCTAAAGAATCCGATTGTTGCCTTCGCCGAAAAAAAACAGTTCGTGCTAATATAGTGAATTACCTTAAATTGTTATCAAGTTTGAATATGAGTAAACAGAAAAACTACCAACCGGGAGAGTTCCAGTGGTCTTTCTTAATGCCAAAATATTGGGGCATTTGGATTGGTATTATATTTCTGATGCTCCTTGCGATATTACCTTGGGCAATTCAGCATCGTTTAGCTTATCTGATGGGAAATGTAGCTTTCAAATACTTGCGTTCACGTCGTGAAACAACTTTAAGAAATTTGGAAGTCTGCTTTCCTGAATGGATGCCCGAACTTCGTTATGAAAATTCTCGCCAAGTCTTTATTGATCAAATGGTCGGTGTTTTTGAAACACTGAATGCTTGGTATTGTCCCAAATGGTTTAAAGATCGTGTAACGATTGAAGGTTTAGAACATATTCAACAAGCGCAAGCTGAAGGGCGTGGGGCTTTACTACTTGGTACACACTCTACCCTACTCGATGCAGGTGGATATGTCTGTGCCCAGTATTTTGATCCAGATGTCGTATATCGTCCGCAAAATAATCCTTTGCTAGACATGCTGATTTACCGTTGTCGTGCCACGATTTATACCCATCAAATCGACCATGATGATATGCGTGGATTAATCCGTCATTTAAAAGAAGGACGACCTATTTGGTATAGTCCCGACCAAGATTTTGGTCTTAAACAAGGTGTTATGGCGCCCTTTTTTGGTGTACCCGCAGCCACTGTAACTGCACATCGCCGTATATTAAAAATGACCAAAGCTGCTGCGATTCCACTTTACTTCTACCGTAAAGGTGATATTGCAAATCCGAAATATCATATTTTGATTGAACCTGCGTTAGACAATATGCCAAGTGAAGATGAAATTGCAGACGCGACACGAACAAATTTGATTATTGAAAATCAACTTCGTTTAGCACCAACCCAATATATGTGGTTCCACCGTAGATTTAAAACACGTCCGGAAGGTTTTGAAAAAATTTATTAAAAAAAGTGGCTGAGCCGCTTTTTTATTGTGTTTTTAATACATCTGAATTTTTATCAGTATCAGGCTTTTTCGCCTCTACCATCTTATAGCGGTTGATACGGCCTAACTCATCTTTTAAAGTGATATGCTGCATGTCCAAGACATTTAATATCAGCTTTTCTGAAGTTTTATTTTGATTCTGATCTGTCCAATTTACATTGAACTCCGTACCTAAACGAGTCCATTGATTTGCATGAATTTCCCCGACAGCAACAGGGGTTATAAATTTTGGTACTTTTCCGTTGAGATCAATTTGAATCTCTTTTAAATCCACCCTTGGACATTGCTCAGCAAAACATTGATAGGCTGTTGGTTCAGGCGTTAATTTTTGAGCAAAAGACTGTGCTTTAGCTTCTTTAGCTTCTTTAGCTTCTTTAGCTTCTTTAGCTTCTTTAGCTTCTTTAGCTTCTTTAGCTTCTTTAGCTTCTTTAGCTTC